>PKWR01000199.1:0-12169 GCA_003133285.1 Coriobacteriia bacterium | reverse complement strand
CAACGTCCATCTGCTCGCGAAGGCGTTCAACTACAAGCTGATCCCGCCGGGCGGCACCTTCAGCTTCAACGGCACGGCAGGGGAGCGCACGGCGGCCAAGGGTTACCAGGAGGCGCCGGCGATCGTCGACGGCAAGCTCGTCCCGCAGCTGGGCGGCGGCGTGTGCCAGGTGGGCACCACGTTCTTCAACACGGTGTTCTTCGCCGGGCTGCCGATCGTCGAGCGGCACAACCACTCCTTCTACATCTCGCACTACCCGAAGGGGCGCGACGCGACCGTCTCCTGGGGCGGGCCCGACTTCAAGTTCAAGAACGACACCGAGGGATGGCTCCTTGTACGCACCGCCACGACGAGCACCTCGCTGACGATCGCCCTATACGGGACCGACCCGGGGTACACGGTCCACTACGCCACCGGGGCGTTCACCAACATCGTGCCGCACAAGATCGTGGAGGTGAAGGACCCCAAGCTCGCCAAGGGGGTCCGCATCGTCGAGGAGAGCGGCGTCAACGGGTGCACCGTGACCGTCGTGCGTACGGTGTACAAAGCTGGGCAAGTAGTACGCACGGACACCTTCGTGTCACACTACAACTCCAAGGACGAGACGGTCCGTGTGGGGACGAAGGCGCCCAGCAAACCGGCAACCGACACTGTCTCGCCGTAGCGCGGCAGGGCGGGTGATCCAGCTGATGCGCGGCCGCGACGGCGCGTGTGCGACACCTGCGGAGGGGCGCGATGTTCCAGCCCGAGCTCGAGACCATGTCACGCGAAGCGCTCGACGCGCTGCAACTGTCGAGACTGCGTACGCAGCTCGCCCGGGTCTACGTCAACGTCCCGCTTTACCGCCGCAAGTTCGATGAGGCGGGCTTCCGCCCCGAGCAGCTGGAGTCCCTGGCTGACCTGGCCCGCGTGCCCTTCACCGTGAAGGACGACCTGCGCGAGGCCTACCCCTTCGACATGTTCGCGGTCCCGCGGCGCGACATCGTTCGCGTCCACTCGTCGTCGGGCACGACCGGGCAGGTCTCGGTCGTCGGCTACACACGCGGCGACCTCGAGCGCTGGAGCGACCTGATGGCGCGAACGCTCGCCTGCGGCGGAGCGACCGCCGACGACGTGGTCCAGGTCGCCTACGGCTACGGCCTGTTCACCGGCGGCCTCGGCGCCCACTACGGCTCCGAACGGCTTGGCGCCATGACCATTCCCGTGTCGGGCGGCAACACTGCGCGCCAGGTGCAGATCCTCAAGGACTTCGGCGTGACCGTGCTGGCGTGCACGCCGAGCTACGCCCTGCTGATCGGCGAGACCGCGATCTCCATGGGCATCGACCCGCGCGAGCTGCCGCTGAGACTGGGCGTGTTCGGCGCCGAGCCGTGGAGCGAGGGGATGCGCCACCAGCTCGAGGAGCTTCTGGGCATCAAGGCGATCGACATCTACGGCCTGTCGGAGGTCATGGGCCCCGGCGTCGCATCCGAGTGCGTCCATCAGAACGGTCTGCACGTGTTCGAGGACCAGTTCATCATCGAGATCATCGACCCGGAGACGATGGAGTCCGTGCCCGACGGGCAGCAGGGCGAGGTCGTGTTCACGACGCTCACCAAGGAGGGCATCCCGGTCATCCGCTATCGCACGCGCGACATCAGCCGGATGCTGACGGGCGAGTGCGCGTGCGGCAGGACGTTCCGCCGGATGGAGCGGGTCACCGGCCGGACCGACGACATGCTCATCATCCGGGGCGTGAACGTCTACCCGAGCCAGATCGAACAGGTGCTCATGGGCATCCCGGGCGTCGCGCCCCACTATCAGGTCGTGCTCGACAAGCGCGGCTCGATGGACACGGTCGAGGTCCAGGTCGAGGTCAGCCCGGACCTGGAGTTCGACGAGATCAGGGAACTCGAGGCACTTCAGCGCNNCCAAGGACGATCCAGCGCAGCGAGGGCAAGGCCAAGCGCGTCGTGGACCTCCGGAACAAGGGAGTGTGAGGGCGCCATGCTGATCGAACAGCTGTCGGTATTCCTTCAGAACGAGGCGGGGCGTCTCGCGCAGATGTGTGCCCTGCTCGGTGACGAGGGCTACGATATGCACGCGCTCGTGGTCGCGGACACAAGCGAGTACGGAGTCGCGCGAGTCATCTGCAATCGGCCGCACTCCGCGCGCCGCGTGCTGGAGACCGCGGGACTGGCGGTGTCGGTGACGCGCGTCGTCGCCGTCGAGGTCCCCGATCGACCAGGCGGGCTGGCCGACGTGCTCAAGGTCCTTGGCGCAGCCGACATCAACGTCGAGTACCTCTACTGCTTCCCGCGCTGCAAGGGGGAGGCGGCGGTGGACATCCTCCGGGTGGCGAATCCCGAAGCCGCGGCGGCCGCACTGACCGCCGGCGGGTTCACGCTGGTCCACGCGTCGCAGATCTACGAGCCCGACGCGGCGTAGGGGAGTAGCGGCGGCCGTTAGGCGGCGGCCGCCTCCGAGGCGAGCGCCTCGATCTCGGCGAGGTCGTTGAGCGAGCCGAACACGTGTGTGCGGATCGCTCCGTCGGCGATGCCGATCGAGTCGCGCAGTCCCGACGCCAGGCGTGCACTGACGCCTTCCGCCTCGACATGGCCCGTCTGTGGCAGCAGCACGAGGAACGACCCGTTGCGCAGCCGTCCGATGTCGTCGACCAGCCTCAGCTCGCTGCGCAGGTACGTGGCGATCGCACGGACGACGCTGTCGGTCTTGCCGGCCCGCAACCCCGAGGTGACCGAGCCGTCGACCTCGACGATGATGACGGAGAACGGCGCGCCGTACCGGCGGAACGAGACGACCGCCGTGCGCACCATCCGGGTGATGAAGTCGGCCGTGTAGACGCGGCTCGTGGGGTCGATCGCGAGGTCGTCCTGCGAACGGGCGAAGGCGTACTTGATACGCGTGCACGCCTCGCCGCCCGCGATCCCGACGAGCCCGTAGCTGGCCGCGCGCATGAGCACGAGCCGGCTGAACTCCGGGGCGAGGCTGGCGCTCGCGACCCAGTCGATGCGCATGAGGATGTAGGCGACCGTGGCGACGACAGCGGTGAAGGTGCCTCCGCGGCGTCCCCAGCGGACGGCTCCAACGAGTACAGCGAGCAGGAGGAGTTGGGCCACGAGCTCGACCGCGTCGGGCGCCGGATAGAGAGAGAACGTGGCGGTCGCCATGATCGCGACCGCTCCCACGCCGATGGTCAGGCGCTCGAACCTCGAGTAGTCCATGACAGCCTTTCCGCCGACGCCTGCCGGGGCCCTGACGGTCGCGAGATGCCGGTCCGTCGGGTGCCGGCCGCTTCATCATACGCGAACGACGGACGAGCGCTAAGGGGGCGCAAACGGGCCCCTGCACGCGCACGCTCCGCGAGGCGACCGCAACCGCGAGGCAACATCCGCACCCTCCGTTATGAGTGGTGTCGTACCATACGAGTTCCGCGCGAGGACATCGCGCGTCGCGATCCGCGCACCATCGACACCGACGAGGCCCATGACCGCTCGAACGCCCTTCGCTCGTCGCACAGCCGTCCTGACGGCGCTGCTCGTCTCAGCCCTGCTTCTCGCCGGCGCGGGACCGGCATCCGCGGCCGTCCTCGACGCCGACTACATCGGCCGGATCCAGGTGGCGGACGCTCCGTCGCTTCGCTCCAAGGCCCCCGACCTCTACATCCCTTCTGGCGTGCTGATGACCATGGACGGCCGCGAGCTGTGGGCCCGCAACCCCGAGAGCCGCCGCGCGATGGCGTCGACGACCAAGATCATGACCGCCGTCGTCATCCTCGAGAAAGCGGACCTGAACACGGTCGTGACCGTCGACAAGGTGGCGTCGGCGGTCGGCCAGTCCTCGATGGGCCTTGTTGCCGGCGAGCGCATACCGCTGGGGGAGCTCCTCAAGGGCGTGCTCGTGCAGTCCGGCAACGACGCCGCGACGCTCGCGGCGGAGACCGTGGGCGGCTCCGTCGAGTCGTTCGTCGCGATGATGAACGCGAAGGCCGCGCAGCTCGATCTGGTCAACACCCACTACGTGAACCCGCACGGCCTCGACGCCAAGGGGCACTACACGTCGGCCGAGGACCTCACCGCGCTCGCCCGCTACGCGATGCGCAACCCCGTCTTCCGCCAGATCGTCGGCACCTATACGGTCAAGGTCCGCTCGGACCGGTACACCCACGTACTGACGAACCACAACTCGCTGCTCAAGAGCTACAAGGGCACCGAAGGCGTGAAGACCGGCTGGACCGACAACGCCGGCTACTGCGTGGTTTTCGCGGTCAAACGGGGGAACATCGAGTTCGTCGGCACGGTCATGGGCGCTGCGAACGAGACCGGCCGCGCGCAACAGGCGACGAAGCTGATCGACTGGGGTTTCGCGCACTACAAGGCGACGACGATCGTTCAGGCGGGGGAGACGCTGGGCCGCGTCCCCGTCTCCGACTACCTGGATCGAACGGTGGGCGCCGAGACGGCCGAGACCACGTCCATGCCGGTGTTCGACCTGGCGGGCCCCGTGCAGCGGCGGATCGAGTTGAAGGCCGACGTGCCTGCTCCCGTCTCGAAGGGCGACGTCATTGGTACCATGACTCTCTACCAGGGTGACAGTGTACTGACCCAGGTGCCGGTGGTCGCGTCCTCGGACGTGCCGTCGCCGAACATCGGGCAGCGCATCGTGTTCTTCTTCGCCCGGATCTGGCGTGCCGTGTTCGGATAGCGGCGTGAGAGGTTCCGGCTCCGGCTCCTGCACGAACGTGATCGGGAAGGGGATGGACGCATGACCGAAGGACTGCTGCGTACGCCGCTCTATGAGGAGCATCTCGCGCTCGGTGCGCGGATGGTGCCGTTCGCCGGCTTCGAGATGCCGGTGCAGTATGCGGGCATCATCGACGAGCACAGGGCCGTCCGCACGTCGGCGGGCGTCTTCGACGTCTGCCATATGGCTGAGTTCCGCGTGTTCGGGTTCGAGGCCTTCGACGCGCTCCAGGGCCTCGTGACCAACGACCTGCACAAGATCGACGAGATGAGCAAGGCGGTCTACACGGTCATGTGCGATGAGGCCGGCGGCATCATCGACGACCTGATCGTCTACCACACCGGCGACCTCGAATACCTCATCATCGCCAACGCCTCGAACCGCGCCGTCGACGCTGAGTGGATCGCCGCGCACCTCCCCGAGGGCGTGGAGTTCGTCGACGAGTCGGACCGCACGGGCCTCATCGCCCTCCAGGGTCCCGAGGCCGTCCGCATCATCACGGAACTCGCGGGCGAGGAGCCCCCGGCGCGCTTCCACATCGCTGAGGCCCGGCTCGACGAGTCGATCCCTGTGCTACTCGCCCGGACCGGCTACACCGGCGAGGACGGCGTCGAGATCGTGTGCGCCGCGACGGACGCCGCCGCGGTCTGGAGGCTGCTGCTCAGCTTCGCCGAGGTATCGCCGTGCGGCCTGGGCGCGCGTGACACGCTGCGGCTCGAGATGGGCTACCCCCTGCACGGCACCGACATGGACCGCTCGATCGATCCGATCAGCGCGGGACTGTCGTGGGTCGTCTCGATGAAGAAGGCCGACTTCATCGGCCGCGACGTCCTCGCGGCCATCAAGGAGGCAGGACCCGAGCGCAAGCTGGTCGGGCTGAACGTCTCCGAAGGCGTGCCGAGGCACGGGTACCCCGTGTTGCACGACGGTGTGGAGGTCGGTACTGTGGCAAGCGGCACCTTCTCGCCGAACCTCGAGCACGGTATCGCGACGGCCTACGTGCCGTCAGCGCTCGCTGAGCCCGGAACGTGCCTTGAGATCACCGCACGACGCAAGAACGTGTCCGCGACCGTCGTCCGTCCGCCGTTCGTGACGCACACGTCACTCTCGGCCTGACACGTCGCCGCGCAAAGAAGCGCGGCGGTCCCCCGACCCGAAGGAGCGTACGAGCGCATGAACCCGGCAGATCTGCGTTATGACAAGGAACACGAGTGGGTCCGCGTCGAGGGTGACACGGCCGTGATCGGCATCTCGGACTTCGCACAGGACCAGCTCGGCGAGGTCGTCTACGTCGACCTTCCCTCGGTCGGCGACGTGCTGGCGGTCGGCGAGACCTTCGGCGAGATCGAGTCGGTCAAGTCGGTCTCCGAGCTGTTCGCGCCGGTCTCCGGCACCGTGGTCGAGGTCAACGACGAGCTCGACTCCGCTCCCGAGTCCATCAACAGCGACGCCTATGGCGCCGGCTGGATGGTCAAGATCAAGCTCGCGGACCCCGCGGAGCTCGACGGCCTGATGAGCTCGGTCGAGTACGACGCCTTCGTTGCGAACGAGGCGTAGCCGCTGTGCGCTTCTCACCCGTGAGTTGTGAGCATCGCGAGACGATGCTGCGTGCCGTTGGCGTCACCGATATCGACGAGCTGTTCGAGTCCGTTCCCGCCGCAGTCAGGCTCGGTCGCCCTCTGGACCTGCCCGACGGTCTGAGCGAGATGGAGGCGGTGTCCTCCTTGCGGGCGCTCGCCGACGCGAACACTCCCGCGGCCCGGCTCGTGTCGTTCGCCGGGGCGGGCTGCTACGACCACTACATCCCGTCGATCGTGGACCACGTGGTGCGCCGTCCCGAGTTCTTCACCGCGTACACGCCCTACCAGCCCGAGGTCAGCCAGGGCACGCTGCAGAACATCTACGAGTTCCAGACGATGATCTGCGAGCTGACCGGCATGGACGTCGCGAACGCGTCGATGTACGACGGCGCGACGGCCTTCGTCGAGGCGGCGCTGATGGCGTCCCGCATCACGAGGCGCCACAAGGTCGTCGTCATGGGTTCGGCGCACCCGGAGTGGCGTGTCGTGCTGCGCACGTACGCCGCCTCCGGCAACATCGAGGTCGTCACCTGTCCGGTCGAGGACGGGGTCGTCAGCCCCGCCACGGCCGCGCTGCTCGTCGATGACTCGACAGCGGCGCTGCTGGTCTCGTCGCCCAACTTCGTGGGCCACCTCGAGGACCTCGCGGCCCTCGGCGAGGTCGCTCAGGCCGCGGGCGCGCTCTTCGTGGTCTCGGTCAACCCCATCCTTTCCGGCGTGCTCGAGCCGCCCTCGTCCTTCGGCGCCGACATCGTCGTGGGGGAGGGCCAGCCGCTCGGGAACCCCATGTCGCTGGGCGGCCCCGGCCTCGGCTTCTTCGCGTGCCGCCAGGCGCACCTGCGCCAACTGCCCGGCCGCATCGTCGGGCGGACGGTCGACGTCGACGGCAGGGGCGCGTTCGTCTTGACCATGCAGACCCGCGAACAGCACATCCGCCGCGAGAAGGCGACGAGCAACATCTGCTCGAACCACGCTCTCAACGCCCTTGCCGCAGCCGTCTACCTCTCCGCCGTCGGCGCCGCCGGCCTCGAGAGCGTCGGTCGCGCGTGCGTCGCCAAGGCCCACTACCTCCGCGAGGCGCTGCTGGCCACGGGGAAGTTCGACGCCCCGTACTCGGCGGCGTTCGCGAACGAGTTCGCGCTCCGCTACAAGGGCGATCCCGCTGTCATGCACGCGGAGATGGTCCGTCGCGGCTTCCTGGCCGGCGTCGACCTCGGTGCGATCGATCCCGGGATGGACGGGCTCGTGCTCTTCGCCGTGACCGAGAAGCGCACCAGGGCCGAGATGGACTCGCTGGCGAAGGAGGTGGCGTCGCTGTGACCGCTTCCGACGCTCGTTTCCCCAAGGACGCTCCGGTCCGCGGACCGCGCGCGCTGATCTTCGAGACCGGCTCACCCGAGTCCCGCTGCGTCGAGGCGCCCGTGCTCGACGTGCCGGAGATCTCGCTCGACGAGGCGCTGGCAGGCGGAGTCCGCACGCAGCCTCCGGCGCTGCCGCACGTCACCGAGGTCGAGATCGCCCGCCACTACCACCATCTCGCCACCATGAACTTCGGGGTGGACTCGGGCCCGTACCCGCTCGGATCCTGCACCATGAAGTACAACCCGAGGTTGAATGAAGACGTCTGCCGGCTCGAGGGTTTCGCCGGTCTGCACCCGTATCAGCCGCTCGAGACGATCCAGGGCGGACTGGGCCTGATGGTCGGCCTGGCCGACACACTGGCCGAGATAACCGGCCTGCCGGGAGTCACCCTGCAGCCGGCTGCCGGCGCGCACGGCGAGTTCACGGCGATGATGATGTTCCGCGCCTACCACACGGCGATGGGCGACCCGCGCAAGCGTGTCGTCATCCCCGATGCCGCGCACGGCACCAACCCCGCGAGCGTGCACATGGCCGGCTATGAGGTCACCACGATCGCGAGCGACGCGAACGGCGCCGTCGACCTGGAGGCGCTCAAGGCCGCACTCGACACCGATGTCGCCGCCCTCATGCTCACGAACCCGAACACGCTCGGGCTCTTCGACCCGAACATCGTCGCGATCACCGAGGCCGTCCACGCCGTCGGCGCGCTGGCTTACTGCGACGGCGCGAACATGAACGCGATCATGGGCAAGACGCGCCCGGGCGACATGGGCTTCGACGCCATGCACATCAACCTGCACAAGACGTTCAGCACGCCGCACGGCGGAGGGGGCCCCGGCGCCGGCCCCGTCTGTGTGACCGCGGCGCTCGCGCCGTTCCTGCCCGGCCCGCTGCCCGTCCGTCTCGACGACGGCACGTACGGTCTCGGCTGGACCGACCGGTCGATCGGCCGCGTCCGCTCGTCGTTCGGGAACTTCGGTGTCTTCGTGCGCGCCTATGCGTACGTGCTCGCACTCGGGGGCGACGGCCTGCGCGCCGCAAGCGAGCAGGCGGTGCTCTCCGCGAACTACATGAAGGAGAAGCTGAAGGGCACGTACCCGCTGCCCTACGACCGCCCGTGCATGCACGAGTTCGTTCTGTCAGGTTCGCGCCTGCGCAAGGAGCATGGCGTCCACACTCTCGACGTGGCGAAGCGCCTGCTCGACTACGGCATCCACCCGCCCACGATCTACTTCCCGCTGATCGTGGACGAGTCCATCATGTTCGAGCCCACCGAGACCGAGTCTCTGGAGGACATCGACCGCATGATCGAGGTGATGTTGACGATCGCCGCCGAGGCTGCGTCGGACCCCGACCTGCTCCACGGCGCTCCGTACAGCACTCCGGTGCGTCGGCTCGACGAGGCCCGCGCGGTCAAGCAGCCCGACCTGCGGTGGCGGCCTTCGAGCGCGGAGTAGCCGGCAGCCGTGCCCACGCCCGTCTGGCGTCTCATCATCGACGGCCCGGTCCGGGGAGCCATGAACATGGCCCTGGACCGGGCCGTGCTCGATCTCCACGCGCTCGGGACCGCGCCGCCGACGCTGCGTCTCTACCGCTGGGAGGTGCCGACCGTCAGCATCGGCCGCTTCCAGCCGGTCGAGCAGGTCGACCTGGTGGCCTGCGAACGCCGCGGCTTCGACGTCGTGCGGCGGCCCACCGGCGGCAGGGGAGTGCTGCATGACGACGAGCTCACCTACTGCATGGTTGCCGGAACGGGAGACGGGGTCCCACGGGGCGTCGCCGCCTCGTACCGCCACCTGTCGGCGGCGCTCGCCGAGGCGTACGCGCTGCTCGGCGTGCCGGCGCAGGTGACCGCCCGCTCCCGGGGCGAGAAGGGGGCCGGGGCGTGCTACCTCCACGCGACGCCCGCCGACCTCTCGCTCGGGGCCGCGAAGCTCTCGGGCAGCGCGCAGGTATGGAAGGACGACGCCGTCCTGCAGCACGGGTGCTTCGTGATCTCGCGCGACGTCGCCGCGGAGGCCGAGGTCTTCCGCCTCGACGCATCACGGCGCAGCGCGCTCGACGAGACAACCGCCACGCTCGAAGGCGCTCTCGGCGCCGCGCCGTCGATCGAGACGATCGCGGAGGCCGTCGCCGCAGCCGTCGAGCGCGTCCTCGGCGTGACGCTGGATCCCGGATCCTTCTCCGACGAGGAGCGCGAACTCGCTCTTGCCGGGGTCGCGGAGCATGCGGTCGCCACTGCGCCGCGGAGGGCATGAACCTACACTTAACGTCGAGGCAATAGAAAGGTTCGAGCGGACCCTTCGGAAGCCCTCGCGTGACACACCCCGGTGGTACACTTCGACCATAGCCTCGAGGAGGAGACGTCATGCAGGATTCAGCGGGTTTCGGCGATGATGCGCTGCTCAATCTGGGTGACAAGAGCAACGATGAGCTGCGCACCCTGCTCGACCAGTTGTCGGCCGAAGAGAACGAGCTGAGCTACCGCCGGCGCGTGCTCCACGGACGTATCGACATCCTCCGCGCCGAGCTCGTGCGGCGTCTCGCGGAGGGGCAGGGCGAACCTCACGACGTGATCTCGGGAACGGACCTCGACCGTCTCATCGCGATCCTCGCGAACGACCTGCGCGGCACGCCCCCGGTCAAGCCTGACGAGATAGAGAACGAAGAGTGAGCCGCCTGCAAGGAGGACAACTTGCCTGATCTTGCCGCTTCCATCCGCGCGTTCCTCAAGGAGCTGGCGACCGACGAGCTCGAGGAGCGCGTGATCGAGTACGTGGTCCGCGAGGTCGGCAACGGCCGCAAGCTCGAAGAGGCGTTGAACGACCCCTACGTGCGCAACCGTCTCAGCCCGGAGAAGCTCCGCCACGTGCTCGAGACCCCCGAGGTCATCGCCGCCGTGGAAGGCAGCATCAAGACGGCGTTCGAGCGCAAGGATTTCGGCTTCAGCAACTGACCGGTCCGACACCAGATCGGGAGTGGGTATGGACACCTGTCCTGCATGCGGCGCCGCTGTTCCGCCCGACGTGACGGTCTGCCCCTCGTGCGAAGAGGCGCTTCCGGAGCGCACCGCGTCCTTCGCCCCGATCGAGGCTCCCTCCGCCTCTGCCGCGCCCGTGCAGCCGCCGATCAGTGACGGTCCTCTGCTCGTCGTGCGCAAGGGCCCCGAGGTGGGGGAGCGCTTCTACCTCGACCGGCCGAGGCTGACGGTGGGCCGCGATCCTCAGGCCGACATCTTCCTCAACGACATCACGGTGTCGCGGGCCCACGCGGCCCTCGAGGTCGAGTCCGGCGAAGTGACCGTCAAGGACGAAGGCTCGCTCAACGGCGTCTACGTGAACGGCGTGAGTGTCGATCGCGCGGTGCTCCACACCGGCGACCAGGTGCAGATCGGACGATTCCAGATGGTGTTCATGTCGGGAGGGGCGGAATGACCGCGTCGCACAGCCGTGAGTACATGACGATCGGTGAGTTGGTCGAGAACCTGATGCCCGCGCATCCGGACCTCACCATCAGCAAGGTCCGCTTCCTCGAGGACGAGGGGCTGGTGACGCCCGAGCGCACGGCTGGCGGGTACCGCAAGTTCTCCACCGGGGACGTCGCCCGCGTGGACCTCATCCTCCGCCTCCAGAAGGAGCACTTCCTGCCGCTGGCGGTGATCCGCGAGAAGCTCAAGGACTTCGACAGGGGCAAGGTCCCCGAGGAGCTCCGCCCGATGGTCACACGGCCCGAGTCCGTGGCCCAGCCGTTCGACAGCGCCGACGCGGTGCCGCTCGAGGATGTGCCGTCCGCGCTCGGCTTCCCGGTGTCGTTCGTCCGTGAGCTCGCCGAGTTCGCGCTCGTCCATCTGATCAAAGGCGAACGCGGCGAGGAGCTTCCGCGCGGCGACGTCCAGATCGCTCACACGTGCTGGGACCTTCGCGGCTACGGTGTCGATCCGCGCCACCTGCGGATGTACGCGACCGGCGCCGAGCGCGAGGCCGCGATCTTCCAGCAGATCCTGATGCCCGCCTACCGGCATCGCACCCCCGAAACGAAGCAGAAGCTCGTCGAGTCAGTCGACGAGCTTCTGCGGCTGACCGACGAGCTCAAACGGGGCCTGGCCCGGCGCGCGGTCGCCGACGCGTTCGAGGACGTGATGTAGCCCAACCCATGACCGGATCACCGTCCACATCGTCGCCCGATGACGGGCTGCCGGTCTCCGAGCGCGTAGCCGCGACCGAGTTCGCGCACCCCTCTGAGAAGGTCGCGGCGCAGATCCTCGACTTCTACGGCATCCGGTGGGAGTACGAGCCGACGACGTTCCCGATCGAGTGGAGCGCCGCGGGCGATGTCATCGCGTCGTTCTCGCCGGACTTCTACATGCCGGACTTCGACCTCTACATCGAGCTGACCACGATGTCGCAGAAGCTCGTCACCAAGAAGAACCGGAAGGTGCGAAGGTTGCGCGAGCTGTATCCCGACGTGAACATCAAGATCTTCTA
>PKWR01000204.1 GCA_003133285.1 Coriobacteriia bacterium | reverse complement strand
CCGCCGTCGTCTCGGCGTTCGGGTCCACCCGTCGCAAGGACGTCGCGGTCGCCGACGATCTCGGCCTGGCCGCGCTGCTCGCGACCGGCTGCGACGCCGTCTGCATCGTGGGCAAGGCGTGGGACCTGCACGTGATCGAGGCGCTCGGCGCCACACTCGAGCAGAACCTGGCGATGGTGTCGGAGAGCGTGGCCCACCTGAAGGCGGCCGGCCGCACCGTGTTCCTCGACGCGGAGCACTTCTTCGACGGGTACGCGGCCAACCCCGCATACGCGCTGGCCGTATGCCGGGCGGCGGCGGACGCGGGTGCGGACGCCGTCGTCCTGTGCGACACCAATGGCGGCACGCTCCCACAGGACGTCTCGCGGGTGGTGGCGGCCATCGCTCCGCACGTCGGTGCGCCGCTCGGTATCCACACGCACAACGACGCGGGCTGCGCCGTCGCCAACACGCTGCTCGCCGTCGAGGCCGGCTGCACGCACGTGCAGGGCACCATCAACGGCTACGGCGAGCGGGCCGGCAACGCCGATCTCACGGCGATCATCCCGGCGCTCGCGCTCAAGATGGGGTTCGAGTGCGTCAGCCGCGACCAGCTGCACCTGCTGACCGAGGTCAGCCACTTCGTGGCGGAGACCGCGAACCTGTCGCCGTACCCGCAGCAGCCGTACGTGGGCACGAGCGCGTTCGCGCACAAGGGTGGCCTGCACGCGAGCGCGAACGACCGCCTCGCGGGCGCCTACGAGCACATCGACCCGGCCGCGGTGGGCAACCTCGCCCGTGTCATCGTGAGCGAGCTGGCGGGTCGCGCGTCGCTGGCGATGAAGGCCAAGGAGCTGGGGATCGACCTTTCCGCCGACCCGGCGGTGATCGGTGACGTGCTCGAGACCGTGAAGGAACTTGAGCACCACGGCTACACGTTCGAGGCGGCCGACGCCTCTCTCGAGATCCTGATGCGCAAGAAGACCGGAACCTACACGCCGCTGTTCACGCTCGAGTCCTTCCGCTGCATCATGGAGAAGCGCGAGGATGGCCGCGTGATGACCGAGGCGACCATCAAGCTGTTCGTCCAGGGCGAGCGGTTCGTGGCGACGGGGGAGGGCAACGGCCCCGTCAACGCGCTCGACCGCGCGCTGCGGCTCGCGATCGGGCGATTCTACCCGGCGCTGGAGTCGATCGAGCTCACCGACTTCAAGGTCCGCGTCCTCGACGAGAAGAAGGGCACGGGCGCGGTCACCCGCGTCCTGATCGTGTCCGACGACGGAACGGAGTCGTGGGGGACCGTCGGCGTGAGTGAGAACATCATCGAGGCCTCCTGGGAGGCGCTCGTCGACTCCATCGAATACGGGCTCACGCGCAGGGGGTAGCACGCGGTCGGAGTGCGATCCGCAGGGTGCAAGCAGAAGGCCCCGGTCCACCGGACCGGGGCCTTCTGCGCGGCCGGATCGTGTCGGCTGGGGCAGCGTGGGGAGCTCGCACCCGCTCGGTAAGTTTTTCCTGTGCATCACGCGTCCCCCATATTATGATTGCGCACGGAGCGCCGGGGGGACGGGGTGTGCCCCTCCATTGTCGATGTCTTTATCTGACCTTGTGGAGGGTACATGGGCACCAGTCTGGCCCCCGTTCGCCGTCGAGTCCTGGCGGGCGCATTCATCGTCGGCATCACGGTCGCGCTGCTGGCTCCCGTCGCCGCATACGCGACGAACACGGCGTCGTTCTCCGCGCGGACCCCCGTTTCCGGGGCGGAGTTGACGACGACACGACCGTCGATCTCGGTCATCGTCTATGACCGCTACGGCGTTCACGGGTCGGGCTCGTACTCGATGACGGTGGACGGAACGACCGTGTCCCTGTCCGCGACGTACCTCGTGACCGGGTCCTGGAACCCTCTCCATCCCAACTACAACCGCCTCCGGCTGTCGGGCAGACCGGCGACCGCGTTGGCTCCGGGCACCCACAAGATCACGGTGAAGATCCGCGACATGACGAGCAGGTACTCCACCTCCTCATGGAGCTTCACGGTCAAGGCGCCCGTCGCGTTCTCCACGGCGGCCCCGGCCAGCGGCTCCAAGGACGATGAGCCCCGTCCCGCCATCTCGGTCAACGCCTACGCGTTCAATGGCGCCCAGGGCAGCGGCAAGTTCGGGATGACCGTCGACGGCAGCAGCATCACCCCCGTCGTCTCCTACTCGACGAAGTACACGCGGTTCAAGGTCGCTGCCCCCGCTCTCTCGTCCGATCTCGGCTTGGGTGTCCATACGATCGTGGTCAAGGTCACCGATCTCAAGGGGAACACCGGCTCGTACCAGTGGAGCATCACGGTGCTCGCGCCGCCCATCGTGCCGATGCCGAACACCGTCAGCATGAGCGACTGCGCCGGCTGCCACGCCGGCTATCCGACCGCGCACCCGATGACGAACTGCGTCGCATGTCACGGTGCCTCGGCGCCGCCGCGACCCGACGGCACTCCGATGAGGTCGTACTCGCCGATCGATACGTCGGCACACACATCCGCCTGCGCCGCCAACCCTGTGTGCCATCGCGGAGGCGGGCCCTTCCCGCACGTGCTCGGTGAGGACTGCGCACGCTGCCATGTCGGAGCCTATCTGGGCATCCCGCCGATGCACTCCACGTCCCTGGAGCAGTACCACCAGTCGGGCAGCGCGTTCTGCGTCCGGTCGGGCTGCCATGTGGCCTCCCTGACGACCGAGCACTACCGCCGCACCGTCGACGGCGTGTCCGGAGGCGAGCGTCTCTCCTGCGACACGTGTCACAAGAGTACGGATCCTCGCGTGCGGGCCGCGATCGTCAGTCGTTCCACCGACTGCGAGGGTTGTCACGACTTCACCAGTCACACCGCGCTGCATACCGTGACCCGCAACGACACCTGCGCCGTTGCCCAATGTCACGGCTCCACGGACACCAACCTGATCACGATCCACGACAGCTGCGCCGCGTGCCACGCCGACACGGCCTCGGCCACCACGAAGAACGCCGTCCTGGCCGGCAACACGTCGTGCGCGAACTGCCACGGC
>PKWR01000148.1 GCA_003133285.1 Coriobacteriia bacterium | reverse complement strand
CGTTCTACTTCATGGAGATGAACACGCGCGTCCAGGTGGAGCACCCGGTCACCGAGGCGGTCACCGGTGTCGATATCATCAAGGAGCAGATCCGGATCGCGTCCGGCGCTCCGATGCGCCATCCGGACCAGGCCGACATCGTGCAGCGCGGACACGCGATCGAGTTCCGCATCAACGCGGAAGACCCCGCCAACGGCTTCCGTCCGCACCCGGGCAAGATCGAGGTCTTCAACGCGCCGGGCGGGCTGGGCGTGCGCGTGGACTCCCACATGTACTCCGGCTACACGGTGCCGCCGAACTACGACTCGCTGCTCGCCAAGCTGATCGTGTGGGGCGAGACCCGCTACGAGGCGATCAACCGCGCCCGCCGCGCCCTCGACGAGTTCATCGTGGTGGGCATCCCGACGACCATCCCGTTCCACCAGATGGTCATCGAGAACGAGTACTTCCAGAAAGGCGAGGTCTATACTGACTTCGTGGAGACCCGCATCTACCACGAACGCGGCTGACGGCGCCACCAAGAACGGCGCCGTCGCCTCGGTATACGAAGGGAACGTGAAGAGCATGCCAGCCGAACTGAGCCTTGAAGGCCTCGACATCGCTCCGGGCGTCGTCGAGACGATGGTGCAGCTCGCCGCCGGCCAGGTCGATGGCGTCGTGTGCATCGACACCTCGGCGCTGGGAAAGCTCTCCCGTTCGATCAAGGCCGTCGAGGTCGCCTTGGACGAGGACGGCCGCTTCGTGGTCACCATCCACATCACCGCACTCTACGGCCGCCCCCTGCGCCAGCTCGGCGCGGCTATGCAGGACGCGGTCTCCGATGCATTGGAGTCGCAGACGGGGCATTCAGCCTCGCGCGTCGACGTGTTCATCGACGCGATCCAGTTCCCCGAGGAGTAGGGCCGGCCGCACACACATGCTCGAACGACGTAGGGCCCGACACCAGGCGCTTCACATCCTCTACCAGCGCGAGCTCACTGAGCAGAGCGCTGTCCGCATCCTCGCCGACGGCACCTTCTCGGTCGAGGACGGCGAGCCGGCCGAGTACTGCCGCGAGGCGGTCGTCGGCGTTGAGGCGCATCTGGAGCGCATAGACTCGATCATCGAGGACATCTCGCAGAACTGGGTGGTGTCCCGCATGCCCATCGTCGACCGAAACATCCTGCGGCTGGCCGCGTGGGAGATGCTCTACCGCGACGAGGACGTCCCCGACTCCGTGGCCATCAACGAGGCCGTCGAGATGGCCAAAGTCTACGGTACCGACGACTCGTCGAAGTTCATCAACGGCATCCTGGGTCGGCTGGCCGACGTCGTGGCAGCGGGCGGACTGAAGGAGAGCACCGATGAGTGACGATCGTTCGACCTTCGAGACCACCCGCGCCCGGCTCGAGGACATCGTCGGCCAGGTCCGGCGCAAGGACGTCTCCCTCGAGCAGAGCCTCGACCTGCTCGAAGAGGCCGTCCGGCTCGTCAACCAGTGCAATGAGCTCATCGACCAGACCTCGTTCAAGGTCCCGGCGCCCGAGGCGTCGTCCGGTGAGGCGGGGGTCGTCCCCGCAGACGCATCGGCCGCGGTGACCGTCACCGAGGTCGTCGAACTGGCTGACTCCGACGACCACGGCGTCGCCGACGCGATCGTCGACACCGTGGTCGTCTCAGAGGACTGGGGAGCCGAGGACGCGTGGGCCGGCGACTCGGCTGTGCCCGCGGACGAAGAGGACGATGCGCGGGAGTGACGCGCGCGACGGCGCCGCAACGGCGTGATGACGTGAAGGCGCACGTGGATTGCGCGCGTGGGGGCGCGGGTCTAACGTTTCACCAGGAAGCCGTCGCCGCTCAGGCGGCGGAACCTACAGGGAGGATGACGCACCGGCTGTGAGCGATCGCATCCTCGATACCATCTCGACTCCCGAAGACCTCAAGCCGCTCGATGGCGCGCAGTTGCGCGTTCTGGCCAAGGAGATCCGCGACCAGCTCATCGACACGGTCTCGCAGACCGGCGGGCACCTCGCGCCGAACCTGGGCGTCGTCGAACTGACGCTCGGCATCCTGCGAGCGCTGGACACTCCCCGCGACCGCGTGATCTGGGACGTCGGCCACCAGGGGTACGTATTCAAGCTGCTCACCGGCCGTCGCGACCGGTTCTCCACGCTGCGCCAATACGGCGGGCTCTGCGGCTTCCCGAAGCGCAGCGAGTCACGCTACGACGTCTTCGACACCGGGCACGCCTCGAACTCGATCTCGGTCGCACTGGGGCTCGCGCAGGCGCGCGACGCCCGCGGCACTGACGAGCAGATCGTCGCGGTCATCGGCGACGGTTCGCTCACGGGCGGGATGGCCTTCGAGGCGCTCAACCATGCCGGACACCTCGGCACGAAGATGATCGTCGTGCTCAACGACAACGAGATGTCGATCTCCGAGAATGTGGGCGCGCTGGCGAGCTACCTCGCGCGCGTCCGACTCGACAAGCGCTACATCCAGCTCCGCGAGGCAGTCGAGGGTTCGATCGCGAAGGTGCCGGGCATCGGCGCGGGGCTGGTCGCTGCAGGCGAGGCCGCGAAGGAGTCGTTCAAACAACTGGTCGTCCCTGGCATGGTCTTCGAGGAGTTGGGCTGGAAGTACGTCGGCCCGATCAACGGTCACGACGTCCAGAAGGTGCAGGACGCGATCACCTGGGCGCGCAACGCCGAAGGCCCGGTCATCATCCACATGGTGACCCACAAGGGGCAGGGCTACGCGCCGGCCGAGGTCTCGCCCGACGAGTTCCACGGCATCGCGCCGTTCGAGGTCTCGACCGGTAAGGTCAACGGCGCCAAGGGCGGACCACCCTCGTTCACCGAGGTGTTCGGCGAAGCGATCGTGGCGGAGGCGGCACTCGACGAACGGATCTGCGCGATCACGGCCGCTATGCCGTCGGGGACCGGCCTCGGCCGCTTCCGCGACGCCTACCCGGATCGCTTCTTCGACGTCGGCATCGCCGAGCAGCATGCGGTCGGCTTCGCTGCCGGGCTCGCGGTCGGCGGCCGCCGACCCGTCGTTGCCATCTACTCGACCTTCATCCAGCGGGCCTACGACCAGATCATCATGGACGTGTGTCTGCAGAACCTGCCCGTCGTATTCGCGCTCGACCGCGCGGGGCTGGTGGGGGAGGACGGCCCCACGCATCACGGCGTCTTCGACATGAGCTTCCTGCGCGCGGTCCCGAACCTCACGCTCTGCACGCCCGCCGACGAGGCCGAACTGGTCGACATGCTGCACACCGGCCTGCAGACCGACGGCCCGTTCGCCATCCGCTACCCGCGCGGCAAGGGCGTCGGCGTGGCGCTTCCCCGCGAGCCGTCCGTTCTCGAGGCGGGTCGCGCCCAGGTGCGCCGCACGGGCACCGACGTCGCGCTGCTGGCGTGGGGCCGCATGGTGGGCGTCGCGGAACGCGCGGCGGCTTCGCTGATGGAGGCGGGCGTCTCGGCGTCGGTCGTCAACATGCGGTGGGTCAAGCCTGTCGACATGGAGACGGTCGCGTGGGCCGCGCAGAGGCACGACCTGGTCGTGACCATCGAGGAGAACACCAGCATCGGGGGCGCCGGCTCGGCGGTCCTCGAGGCGCTCGCCGACATGGGGTTGACGCCCGACGTCATGCATCTCGGCGTGCCGGACTGCTTCGTCACGCACGGGGCGATGAACCGTCTGCTCGAAGAGGTGCGCCTGACCCCGTCGGGCGTCAGCGAGGCCGTGCTCGGTCGGCTGCAGCGCGTGTCGGAAAGCGAGGGCGAACGGCATGGCCAGACGCAGAGCCGACGCCGCGCTCGTTGAGGCGGGTCTCTTCACGTCGCGTGAACAGGCCAAGGCAGCCATCCTCGCGGGGCGTGTCACTTCCGGCGGCAAGCCGCTGAACAAGGCCGGGGCGGACGTCGCCGACGACGCCGTCTTCGAGGTGGAGCCCGCGCAGGAGTACGTCTCGCGCGGGGGCCACAAGCTGGCGGGCGCACTCGACGACTTCGGGATGAGCGTCGAGGGCCTGCGCGCGGTCGACGTGGGCGCTTCCACCGGAGGGTTCACCGACTGCCTCCTGCAGCGCGGCGTCGTTGCCGTCACCGCGATCGACGTCGGCTACGGGCAGCTCGCCTGGAAGCTGCGGTGCGACGAGCGCGTCACCGTGCTCGAGCGGACGAACATACGCAACGTGGAACCCGATGTCGTAGGCGCGCCCTTCGACCTGGCGGTCGTGGACGTGTCGTTCATCGGGCTGGGCAAGGTGCTGCCGCATCTGGCGGGGATGCTGACCGCCGACGGCGAGGTCGTCGCCCTGGTCAAGCCGCAGTTCGAGGCGGGTAAGGGGCGTGTGGGAAAACGAGGCGTGGTACGGGACGCCGCCGTCCACACCGACGTGCTCGAGACAGTCGACCGTGAGGCGCGGGACGCTGGCTGGGTCGTGCGTGGCATGACGTGGTCGCCCCTGACGGGGCCTGAGGGTAATATCGAGTTCTGGATCAGGCTCGCCCGAGGCGGAGAGCCGGAGCCCATCGACCATGCGGACCTCGTGCGCGCGGCGCACGAGGCATTGGGGAGCCGATAGCGGTCATGCGCATCCACGTGGTACCCAACATCGACAACCCGCGCGCGTGCGCGGTCGCCCGTGACCTCGCCGTCGACCTCGCGGCCGAGGGACATGCCGTCACGGCGTCGGCCGCGGACGCCGCCGCGTGCGAGGCGAAGGTCGTGTCCGGCGTGGCCTCGGACGCGGAGTTGGTCGTCGCGCTCGGCGGTGACGGCACCATCCTCAAGGCGGCGCATATGCTCGCCGGTGCCGACGTCCCCATGTTCGGCATCAACCTCGGTCGGCTTGGCTTCCTGTGTGGAGCGTCCGGAGACGACCCGATCGGTGCCGTGCGCAGCGTCGTCGCAGGCGGGGCGCGCGAGGAGCGAAGGGTCACCCTGCTCGCCGAGGCGACGCATGGCGGACGGGTCGCGGGGTCTCATCACGCACTCAACGAGATCTTCGTGGGTCGCGCATCGGGGGCCCGAGCGGTCGACATCGCGGTCGAGATCGACGGTGAGCCGTTCGCGCGGTGGGTGTGCGACGGGCTCATCGTCTCGACGCCCACCGGGTCCACGGCCTACGCCCTGTCCGCCGGCGGCCCGATCATCGCTCCGGACCTCAGGGCGCTGCTGGTCGTCCCGGTCGGCGCGCACGCGTTGGCCGCGCGCCCACTGGTGCTCGGCCCCTCCGCGCGCGTCACGATCACCTTCCCCGATCCTGCGCGGGCGGGCGCCTGCGTCGTCGTGGACGGCGACCTCGTGCCGTGCCGCAGCGCGCTGGAGCGCCTCGAGGTCAGGTTGGGCGCCGACGATGTGCGCCTGCTGCGCATCGATGAACGCTCATTCATCGCCACGGCCCGCGACNNCTCATCGAGGAGACGTGGCTCGAGTTGGGGCCGGGCATGACCGTGCTCACCGGCGAGACGGGCGCGGGCAAGACCGTCCTCGTGGGAGCGCTGAAGCTTCTCTTGGGAGATCGCGCCGACGCCACGCTCGTCCGCTCGGGCGCCGACGAGGCCATCGTGGAGGGCCGGTTTGTGACCGGCGGTGTCGAGCACGCCGCGCGTCGGCGCGTCAGCGCCGACGGCCGCAGCCGCTGCTACCTCGACGGCGAGATGGCGACGGTCGGCGGACTCGCCGGCGTGCTCGGTCCGCTCGTGGACCTCCACGGACAGCACGACCACCAGGAGCTGCTCCGTACCTCCACGCACGCGGCGTTGTTGGACCGTTTCGCGGGGTCGGAGCCTCTGGCAGAGTCCTATCGGGAGGCGTTCCACGCGCACACTGTCGCCGCCGGAGAGCTGGCGCGAGTCACGGCTGCGATGGGCGATCGTGAGCGGCGGATCGCTGCCCTTGAGGCGACGATCTCCGGCATCGACCGCGTCGCGCCGGAGTCCGGCGAGGACGAGGCGATCATGGCGCGGCTGCCCCGCATGCGGCACGGCGAGCGACTTGCCGGCGCGTCATCGTCGGCGTATCGCGCGTTGACCGAGGAGGGCGCCGTCACGGACCGGCTCGCTGAGGCGCTGATGGCCCTGCAGAGGGTGGCCGGCATCGATCCCGTGCTCGACGCGATGGCAGAGGCGCTCTCGGAGCTCGACACGCGTCTCGGCGAGGTCGCCGGTCACGTGCGCGACTACGGTGAGTCCGTCGAGTACGACCCTGCCGCCCTCGAGGACGCCGAGTCGCGCCTCGCGGCGCTGACCGCGCTGAAGCGCATGTGGGGCCCGACACTCGACGACGTGCTCGCCGCACGCGCCGCTGCGGAGGACGAGGCGGCGACACTCGGAGCCGGCGAGGCGGGCCTGGAGCGGGTGCGCGAGGCGGTCGCCGCAGCGGATGCCGCTCTTCGCGCCGCCGCGGCTGCGCTCTCCGCTGCGAGGGAGACCGCCGGCCCGCTCTTCGAGACGCGACTTGCCGACGCCTCGCACGACCTGGCGATGGCCTCCGCGCGGTTCGAGGTCTCCCGTGCGCCGCTCGAGCGCGGGTCCTGGACGACCGAGGGGCCGGAGCGGGTGGAGTTCCTGTACGCGCCCGGGCCCGGCGAGACGGCGCGCCCGCTTGCGCGCATCGCCTCGGGGGGCGAGGTCTCCCGCGTGATGCTCGCTCTCAAGAGCGTGCTCGGACACGCCGACACGGTCCCGGTACTCGTCTTCGACGAGATCGACGCGGGGATCGGCGGGGCGACCGCGCTCGCTGTCGGCCGCCGTCTGAAGAGCCTCGCCGATGGGCGCCAGGTGCTCGTTGTCACGCACCTCGCACAGGTGGCGGCGTTCGCGGACGCGCATCTGGTCGTCGAGAAGGCGCTCTCCGATGGTCGCGAGCGCACCGACGTGCGCGCGGTGACCGGTGACGAGCGCATCGGCGAGCTGGCCCGGATGCTCTCGGGTTCCGACTCGGACACCTCGCTCGCGCACGCCCGCGAGCTGCTCGCCTCGGTGGGTCCGACGGC
>PKWR01000099.1 GCA_003133285.1 Coriobacteriia bacterium | reverse complement strand
CGCACGAGCACGGTCACGAGCAGGCGCCGGAGCCCGCGGACGAGCCGGATCTCCCCGATCTGGTGCCCTCCGAGGTTCCGGTCGATGCCGCTGTGGCACTTCCTGCCGGCCCCGCTGACTACGCCGATGGCGCGCTCGAGCTCGTCCAGGTCGACCCGGGCGTCTTCGAGCTCGACGGCGACGAGGACGCCACGACCGACTGATCGGAGCAGGGGGCGCAACGGCCTGGTCGCGGTTTGACCCTGCCAGGCCAATTCCGTACTCTTGGACGTCGGCGCGTTTCGCATGCGCCGGTTGCGTGTTCGGGGTGTTGCGTGTTCGGGTGCTGCTTGTTCGGGCGCTGCAGGTGCGGGCGCTGGATGCGGGCCGTGCGTGCAGATCGCACGGGACCCGGCGTGCGCACCACATCTCCCACAGACGTGGCGGCTGGAAGACGCAGCACACAGACGTAGTACCTGAGTTCGACGAGCAGAGATGAGCAACAACGTGGTGTACGCGATCGTGAAGGCTGGCGGCCGCCAGGAGAAGGTCGCCGTCGGCGACGTCGTCGTCGTCGACCGTCTCGCCGCGGCGGGTGTGTCGCGCGCGGTCGTGATGTCCGTCATGCCCGACAGCCAATGGACGCGCGACTTCATCGTGGCCGCGAAGGGCCACGTGCACGCGTTGTGCAACATCGACCCGCGCGATCCGGGGGCCGCCGACTTGCTCGAGCGCGAGATGGCCGCAGGGTTCAAGGGCGTGAAGCTGTTGCCCGTCAACCGCTGCTACCGCATCTCCGACCCGGCCTGCCGCCCGTTCTTCGAGAAGGCGAACGAGCTCAAGGCCTCGATCTGCGTCCACTACGGCGTGACGGTCGACCCGACCGGCGACCTGCGTTACGCCGACCCGATCGACCTCTCACCGGTGGCCCGCGACTTCCCCGAGATCCCGTTCGTGATCGCGCATTTCGGCGCGGGCTGGCTCGACAGCGTGCTGCGGCTGGCCTACCAGTGCAAGAACGTGTGCGTGGACACCTCGGGCACCAACAACTGGATGGACTACCACGTTCCGAAGATGACACTCGCCGAGGTGTTCGAGCGCACGCTGACGGCGATAGGACCCGAGCGGGTGTTGTTCGGCACGGACGCCGGCACCACCGCCGCGTACCGTACCTGGATCAAGTTCCAGCAGGTGCGGACCATGGAGGAGATGGGGCTGTCCGATCACGACCGCGACCTCATCCTGCGGGCCAACGCCGTCCGCCTCTACAGACTCGAGGCGCAGGCATGACCGGGCCGCTCTCCGAGCCCGTCCAGCCGGAACGCGTGGCGCCGGCGTCGGACTACGACACCTTCGTCGACTGGAACAAGCGGCTGACGCGCGAGGCGCCGTTCTTCTCCGCGCAGTTCGAGGCGCACGGCGTGCGCCGTGTGCTGGATGTCGGGTGCGGAAGCGGCATGCCGACGCTCATGTGGGCGAAGTGGGGCCTCGACGTCGTCGGCGTCGACCCGGACGCCTCGATGCTGGCGCAGGCGGAGGCCAATCGCGCTGCGGCGCAGTCCGAGGTCGACGCGGCTGGGGGTTTCATCGCCTTCATCGCCGGCGGGTTCGGTGGGCTCGCGGCGCTCGGTCTCGGGACCTTCGACGCGCTGACCTGCACGGGCAACGCGCTGCCCCACGTCGCGGGAGTCGACGGCCTGCGCGAGGCGCTCGCGGATTTCGCCGCGGTGCTGCGGCCCGGAGGCATCGTCGTCCTGCATCTGCTCAACCACGACCGGCTCATCGCCGGCAAGATCCGTTCGATCCCGCCGGTCGTGCGTGAGACCGCCGAGGGCACGCGCGTGTTCCTCCGTGTGATGGACTACGTCGAGGGCGCGATCCTCTTCGACTTCGTGACGATGCAGAGGCCCGCCGGGGCCTGGGAGAGCGGAGCCCCGTGGGAGCTCGCCTCGCGCAGGTCCGCGCACACCGCGCTGCCCGGGAACGTGCTGCTGCCGGAGCTCAGGGCGGCGGGCTTCTCCGAGATCGCCCGCTACGGCAAGCACGACGGGACGATGTTCGACGCGGAGAAGGACGAGTCGGTCATCGTCGTCGCGGTCCGGGGCTAGCAGCCCCGACGCACTCGGGCTAGAGGCCGGGCGTGACGCAGGCGCGCGGTCCGAGCGTGCAGGTCCGCCCGCACGCGACGTTGCACGCTGTCACGGGTTCCGTCAGTCCTTCGACACCGATGCGGTCCAGCCGCTGGTAGAGGTGGCAGAGCGGGAGGCCGGCCACGTTCTGGTAGCACTCGTCGACCGTGACCGACGCCAGATGGTGTTCGATGTTGTACGCGCCGGCGCAGCCGAGCGCCTCGCCCTTCGCGATCCACGTGGCGATCGCATCCTCGTCCAGCTCGCGCATCTCCACCGTCGTCGTGACGGCGAAGGTGACCGGCTCGCGCTGCCCCGGCGCGACGATCGCGACGCCGGTGATGACCTGGTGCGTGCGGCCGGAGAGCGCGCGCAGCATGCGGCCGGCGTCGGCCTCGTCCTCGGGCTTTCCCAGCACCTTCCGGTCGAGGACGACGATGGTGTCGCACGTGACGAGCGCGCGCTCGGCCACACTGCGGCCGAGCGCCTCGCGGGCCTTGTCGGCCGCCAGGGAGCGTGCCAGCACTGAAGGGGCGTTGCGCAGGGGCGAGGTGAGGTCCTCCGGCGTGTCCGTGGTGGCCACGTCGAAGGGCACGCCCAGCCACGCCAGCAGACGACGGCGGCGCGGGGACGCTGATGCGAGGGTGATAGCCGGCGTTTCCATGGAGGGATGATACCGTACCGTCGACATGCGGAGTGGTGCCGCCCAGCGTGGTCAGAGCGTGCCGCACAGTGCATAATCGGCTGGAACGGCCGACAGCCGCGCGGAACGACGCGACGACCCCGGGGGAGCGACACGTATGGCGGAGAACGCGGGCGCACGACCCACGGCCGTTCCCAAGCGGGTCCTGCTGTTCACCACACGTCTCAGCACCGCGATCAAGTCCCTGCGGATCTACCCGGCGGGGAGCGAGATCCCGCGCAAGAACGCCCAGGAGGCCCTCGACATCCTCAACGAGGCACTCGAGCAGGAAGAGTACCTGGAACTGGGCGTGTCACGGGTGGGGCTCGTGTTCGCCGGGTCGGCCGTCTTCCCGCGCTCACAGGGCTTCCAGTCGTTCTTCCGAGAATTCTACAAGCGCAACCTCGCCGCGGTCCGTTTCCACCGCGGCGTCACGCCGGACGAGATCCTGCGCTTTGCTTCGCTCATCATCATGCCGCCCGAGGAGCTCGCTGCGCAGGGCGGCATGGAGCCCTCGCTCTCCGAACTCGGTGTTGTGAACATCTCGGTCACCGAGGCCGCCACGCGCATCGTCGAGACCGTCCTGCCCGGCGACGCAGGTTCCTACGACGTGGGAGACTACCCGGACCTTCCCGCCGAGCGCCCCATCGACGAGGTCCTCGAAGAGGCGGGCGGCGACCAGGGTCGCGACCATCGCGTGCTCATGCGAGTGCTGCGCGACCGCCGTGCCGTTGCGAAGTACCTTCAGGACGCGAGGGATTCCGCACCCGACGCCGGCATGGAAGCGCTCGCTCGGCGCGTTCTCAAGCTCGCGCGCGGCACGCGTGAGGAGCTCCCCGCCGACCAGGCGGCCGTCCTCGACGTCATCGCCGAGGCGATCATGGAGCTCCATCCCGAGGATCGCAGCGACTTCTATGAGGGGCACCTGCTCGAGCAGGGTCGGATGGACGAGGCGATCGCCGCCATCATCGACCGGCTGGGTGTCGAGGAGATCGTCAACTGCATCGTCAACCAGATCGACGAGACGCCGGAGGCCCTTACCGGACTGTCGCGCGCGGTCCGGAACCTCGCGCTCATGAACGTCAACGCCGACAAGGACGAGATGCTCGGCCTCGCGGTCGACCGGCTCCAGGCCCGAGGCTTCAGCCAGGTCTTCATCGAAGACCTGGGCGAGAGCGTCGCCCCGTCGAGGATCACGGGCGTGGACCGGCGGCGCAGGACCACGGCCGGGCCGGTCGAGACCGTGCTCCGGCTCGTGGACATGGTGCCTGACGCCAGCGGTGTGTTCGTCTACGACGACGCGGTCGAGCCGTTGCGCGCGGAGGCCGCTCGCGGCACGACCGACGGAGACGTCATCTCCGCGCTGGTCGCGATCGCCACCATGGAGCCCCGCGACCAGGAGTTCTCGGCGATCATGTCGATGCTGGAGGACAGCGTCGGGGTGCTCGTCGATGCCCATGAGGCCGACGTCGCAGCCGACGTCGCGGAGTCGCTCTCCGCGGTGGCCACCGATCCGGACGTGACCCCGGAGCACCGCGAGCGCATGCTGCGTGTCGTCAACTCGATCGCCAGTCCTGAGTCGCTTGCCCGCGTCACGACCGCCCTGCGGCGCTATCGTTCCGACTCGGCCGAGTACCTCGCGTGCCGGCGGCTTCTCAGCGTGCTCGGCGATTCGATGATCGATCCGCTGCTCGAGGTGCTCGCGGACGAGCAGGACATGGCGGCCCGCAAGGCGCTCATCGACCTCATCTCCTCGAGCGCGCACGACTACATACCGGAGCTCGGCGCGCGCCTCACGGACCGCCGCTGGTACCTCGTGCGCAACGTCGTCGCG
>PKWR01000157.1:1338-3651 GCA_003133285.1 Coriobacteriia bacterium | reverse complement strand
CGTTCTCGCGGTCCTCGTCATCGACGACCACGAGCATGCGGCCGGCGGCGATGTCGGCCAGCCCCTCCTCGATCGTTGAGAACGGCGAGCTGGGGGTCACGGCGTTCACACACCCTTCTTCGGTATCGCGATGTGCGCGGAGCGCGCCGGTCCGGTTCGGGAGCCCCGCCACGATGGCGCCTCGCGGGGACTCCCGGACCGTTCCAGTGCTGCTACTTGGTCTCGAACAGCGACGGCGCCCACTTGGCGGGGTCGACGTCCATGAACTCCGCACGCTTGAACTTGTCCTTCAGCTTGAACGGCACCGTGCAGTCGAAGATCGTCTTGCACGAGATGCCCTTGTCGCGGAGCGCCGGATTGTACTCGGGGCTCTGAGACGGGTCCAACGGGTGACAGCGCACGCCTGGGATGAAGATCGTGTCTATGTCGCCCTGGTACCGGGTGTTCAGCGACCACAGCACGTCGTTGCTGTCGAACGGGTCGACGTCCTCGTCGACGAGGACCACGTGCTTCAGCTCCGAGAACGCCGAGAACGCGAGCAGGGCGGCCTGACGCTGACGCCCCTCGTCGCTCGGCACCGTCTTCTTGAACTGCATGACGGCCATATACTTGCCGCCACCCGACGAGTGCGAGTAGACGTTCAGCAGACGCCCGGGCATGGCCTGCTCGACCATGCCGAGGATGCTGGCCTCGGTCGGGATACCTGCGAGGTTGACGTGCTCCTCGCTGGGGCCGATCACCGTCTGCATGATCGGGTCGGTACGGTGCGTTATGGCCGTGACCTTGATGACCGGCAGCTCGGCGACGGCGCCGCCGGTGTAGCCCGGGAACTCGGGCATGGCCTTGCCGGTGTTCGTGTTCTGGTCCTCACGGACGCGCACGCCGGGGATCAGCTCGCCCTCGATGACGTACTCGGCGTTCGCGATGGCCTTCTCGTCGATCGTCAGGCACTGCACCAGTTCCACGGGACGCTTGCGGATGCCCCCGGCGATGCTCAGCTCGTTGAAACCGAGCGGAGTCGTCGGCGGCTCGAAGCACGCGGCGATCTCGGCCGCGGGATCGACCCCGATGCTGATGGAGATCGGGAGCGGCTTCCCCGCCTTCTCGGCCTTCTCGCGGAAGACCGTCAGGTGACGGGCGCCCGGGACGAAGTACATGGAGATCTCGTCGGCGCTCTGCAGGCAGAGCCGGTGGATCGTCACATCAGACTCGCCCGTCTCCGGATCGGAGGCGTAGCACATGCCCATCGTCACGTACGGGCCGGCGTCCTCGGTCGTGTTCGTGGGTGCCGGCAGCAGCTTCCGGATGTCGAACCCGGGCTCGCTGGCGAGATGCACCACTTCCTGACACACGGCCTTGTCCGCGGCGACGGTGATCGGGGCGATCGCATTGGCAACGGCGTCCTTCAGCAGGAACCCGAGACGCTTCGGGTCGCACCCGAGCATGATCCCCACGCGCTCGCGGCTCGCGAGCACTCCGATGGCGACGCGCGCGCCTTCGTGACCCTTGACGTTGTTGAAGATCATCATGGGGCCGATCCGTGTGGGTCGCATGACGGTGCCTGCGGCTCCCACGTGGCGGTACACGCCGGACAACTCGGCGTTCGGGTCGACCAGCACGTCGGTCTCGAGCAACTGGCCCGGATGCGACTTCAGGAGCTCCAGGATGGAGCGGAAGTCGGTGTTCGTGTTGTTCTCAGTCATCAAAGCCCTCCCTCGGGCATCTCGCCCATCTCGCTTGATATGCGGCGCTTCACATCTGCGAGCACCGCGACGTAGTTCTCGTTGAGCAACCGGATGTCCTCAGCGGTGGCGTTGTCCACGTGAAGGCCGGCCGCCACGTTCACGCGACAGCCGAACTCGGTGGCCAGCTCGAGGGCGGCCGCTCGCGCGAGCTCGTCCTCCTTGTGACCGGTGACGCACAGGACGCTTGCCGACGCCGACGGAGCCGAGCTGTCGGCCAGGCTCGGCCGGGGGATCCCCAAAGCGACCGCTCCGATGTGCTGGGCTTGCCCACCGCCGAAGCACACCGCGACGTCGGGACCGCAGAACACGATCGCGGCCTCCACGCGATGAGGGGCCTCACCGTGACCGACAGCTACGAGCTTCATCAGATATCAGCGCCTTCCCACGCCACGAACTTGTCGTGCTCGAGGCCGAAGAACCGCACGACCTTGCCCACGACGTGGTCGATCTGGTCCTCGAGCGTCACGGGCCCGTTGTAGAACGTGAGCATGGGCGGGACGATGGTGCAGCCCAGGTCGGCCGCCGTCGCCATGTTGCGAAGGTGGACCTTGCCGAACGGCATCTCCCG
>PKWR01000157.1:0-1311 GCA_003133285.1 Coriobacteriia bacterium | reverse complement strand
GGGATGACGATCATGCCGTCGGTCTTGAACGACCCGCTCGAGATGCAGGCGGCGAGGTTCGCGTCGTCGTGGACCACGTCGGCGAGCGCGTAGAGGTCTTCCAGCGACTTGTCGCATTCGAGCGCCCATGTCTTGCGCGCTCCGGCGCTTACGACGAGGTGGACCTCGACGTCCTCGTGCTGCTTGAGGGCGGCTAGCAGGTAGTAGCCCATCACCACACCGCTCGCGCCCGATACTCCAACGATGATCCGCATGATCGTCTCTCCCGATTCCTTCGTGCGTTGCCCGGAATGTCAGCCCTTGTGGAGGAAGCCGGTGAGGGTCCACCACGGGATCTCGACACCCATCGTCACGATGAACACGCCGATCGTGAGAGGCAGGCCGAGACGAAGCGTCTCCTTCTGGGTGTAGCCGCCTGTGTCCTCGGCTGCTCCGACGAGCATGTTGAGGTGCTGGAACGGCAGCAGGTAGTGCGACGCGATCGCCGTGTAGACGAGCAGCGTCGGTACCAGTGGGTTCAGGCCCATGGCCTGCGAGAACACGAGGATCGCCGGTACGGCGACGCCCATGACCGCGATGACGCTGCCCAACAGCATGTGGATCACGATGGCGATGACGGTGACGACCGCCGCGAACAGGAACAGGTTCGCCGGGGCGGTCGAGGGCAGCAACGTGTGAGCGATCCACGCGTTCATGCCGGTGGCGCCGCCGACGGTACCGATGGCGATGGCCGCGGTCAGGAAGATGAGCACCTGCATCGGGACCTGCGCCCAGTCCTTCGGCTTCAGGATGTTGCCGATGATCGGCATGCTCATGAGCATGGCGATGATGAGGGTGACCCAGCCGATGTCGATGCCGTGCACGCTGTTCGTCATCCACAGTCCGATGGCGATGACGAGCCAGACGATCGTGCGGATCTCGATGCCGCTCAGCTTGCCGAGGCCCGCGATCTTGGCGCGGATCTCGTCCTTGTTGATATTGACCTCTTGCGAGGGCTTGAAGAGCACGAGGATGAGGATGCAGGTGATGACGCTGGCCACGATGGCGGGGATGCCCATCTGGATGAACCAGCCGACCCAGCTGAGCTCGACACCGGAGGCCGCGACGGCCAGCGGGTTGATGACNNACGGCCATGACCGACATGATCAGGAACGCGCGCGGCCAGGGATGCGGGATGAGCAGGCTCAGTCCGAAGGTCAGGACGAAGATGCCGATGATGATGCTCCGGTACGACTTCACGAACCGCAGCATGTAGTTGTAGGCGATGCGCTCGCCGAGCCCGGACGTCTTGACCGCGGTCGCAATCAGGTA
>PKWR01000030.1 GCA_003133285.1 Coriobacteriia bacterium | reverse complement strand
GCGACGCTCGGCGAGCTCGCGGGTGCGGGCGACGCCTCGAGCGCTTCGCCGCATCTGCATCTCAGCGTCCGCCGGGGGGAGACGAGGCTCGATCCACTCGCCTTCCTCGGCGAAGTGGCCCCGGCCCCGCGCACGCCCCCGGCCCCGCAGGCTTCGCCCCCGGTCGAGGACATCGCTCCGGCGGCGCCGGTCACGCACGGGGCCGCTCCTGCAGCGCCGTCATCCGCGCACGCGCCTGCGAGCGCGCCCGCCCGCGCCGGAAGTCCCGTCGTCGCCGGCGAACCGGCCGGAGCGATGTCCTCGCTGCACTCCGTGCTGCTCCCGGGTGCGCCTCTCGCGACCCTGCCGGTGATGACCCGCGTGCCGCGGGTGGCCGAGACGCCGCGCGTGCGGCCGGACGTCGTGGCCGCCGACCTGGGATCGGTGCGCGACGTCGCGACGATCGCGCTCGCGTGTCTGGGTCTCGCCGGGCTTGCGGGAGTCTGCGTCTGGCCGGTGCTGCGCGGAGTGCTCGACGGGAGCGCCGCGGGCGCCCCCACGGTCGCTCCGGTGCGCAGCGACCGCGCGTGAGATCGCGAATCAGAGGGGATGCCGGAGTGTCAGAGCGCGAGGTCATTCTGCGTGTTGTGGAGCATGCGGCGCGATGCTACACTTCGGAAGCTCATTTCCTGTTCCGGGCCGCTGCCTTCACAGTCCCGGGGCCGACATAGTCCGAGGGAGGTGAACCAAATGAAGGCTTACGAAGTCATGCTTCTCATCGACCCCTCGCTCGACGAGGAGTCTCACGCTGCCGTCGTCGACAAGACGACCGGCGTCATCACCGGCCAGGGTGGCACGGTGGACTCGACCGAGGAGTGGGGCAAGCGCCGTCTGGCCTACGAGATCAAGGGCTTTACGGACGGTGCCTACACGGTCATCCAGTTCCATTCGAACCCTGAGTCAGTCGCCGAGCTTGACCGCGTGCTCCACATCACGGACCCCGTAGCGCGTTTCATGATCGTCCGTCGCGACGATCTGGACTAGAGCGCCGCGACCGGGGGCCTGATGCCTCCGGAGGTAAACCACGCACGAGAGCAGGTGTGATCGACATGAGCATCAACAGGGTCGTCCTCACGGGCAACCTCACCAAGGACGCGGAGCTGAAGCAGACTCCCGGCGGCATGGCGATCGTCAAGATCCGCCTGGCCGTCAACGACCGCCGCAAGAACTCCACGAGCGGTCAGTGGGAGGACTCGCCCAACTTCATCGACGTCACCATGTTCGGTGCGCGCGGTGAGGCCGTGTCCCGCTTCCTGAGCAAGGGGAAGCAGATCGCGGTCGAGGGCAAGCTCCGCTGGCGCGAGTGGGAAAGCCAGGCCGGGGAGAAGCGCAGCGCCATCGAGGTCGTCGCAGACGACATCGAGCTGCTCGGTGGTCGCGGCGACGCGCCCGCCAGCCCGCGGACCGTCTCTTCCGCCCCCGCAGACGCCCCCGCCGAGGACTTTTCCGACGGCGAGGACATTCCGTTCTAGACCGATGCACGACCGGCACCGGGCGGGCGGTACCCTCCCGCCGCCTCGGTGACTACCAGATACGCCTCGATCTCCACTCGTAGAAGCGAGCGAGACGGGTGAAGGAGGATAGGACGCACATGAGCGAATACAGTCGTAAGCCGAAGCGCAAGTTCTGCCAGTTCTGCAAGGACCACTCGGAGTTCATCGACTACAAGGACTCCCAGGGCCTCCGCAAGTTCATGACCGACCGCGGCAAGATCAAGCCGCGCCGCGTCACGGGCAACTGCGCGCAGCACCAGCACGCGATGTCGATGGCCGTGAAGCGTGCCCGTGAGATGGCACTTCTTCCGTACGTCGTGCCCGTTGTCAGCACCAAGGTCGAGGGCCGGGGCCGCAGGGGCTAGTGTGATGGCGACCCCAGCCGACATGCGGAACGCAGTCCTTCTGAGCGTCGCGACCATCGCGGCGGGCTTTGTCGTGCCGGTGTTCCCCTTCGTGGGGATCCCGCTGGCCGGCTTCGCGCTCGGATGGATCGCCTACCGCTTCGGCACGTGGTCGTCCGTCGCAGCCGCGCTCTCCACGAGCGCACTGGTCGCGGTATTCGGTCCGATCGTGTTGCCCGGTCTGCTCCCGCTCGACGCCCTCTACGTGGCTGTCGCGCTGCTTGCAGCCGGTCCGGGCGCAGCCTTGGCGCTGCGGCGCTACCCGGCCTGGAACGTGGTCGTGTTCGCGACCTTCGCGGCCACCGCAGCGTTCCTGGTCACGCCGTTCGGGATGCAGCTGATCAAGGACAACCTTGCCGCCGCACCTCAGGCGTTCGAGAAGCTCGCGGCCAGCGGCATGGTCTCGGACCCGACATTCGTCCGGCAGAACATGGCGACGCTGCTCACCGTCACCGCGGCGATGCTGCCTGCAGCCATCGCCTACATGACGGGCGTGGGCATGATGCTCGCGGTCCCGCTCGTGTCGCGGGCCGGACGCACGCTCGGTGTGGAGGCCAGCAGGTATCCGGTCCTCGCGGATGTCGACCTGAGCTTCCATCTCGTGTGGCCGACGATAGCCAGTCTTGCGCTGATGGCCGCGGGAACGTTCCAAGGGCACTCGCGGGGCGTCGTCTACATCGCGGGTCTCAGCTTGTTGATGATCGTGTTCCCGGCGCTGGTGCTGCAGGGGTTCGGCCTCGTGGCCGCGCTCTATCGCAGGCTCGGCGTGGGACGCTTCATGCGCACGCTGGGGTACGTGCTGCTCGTACTGAGCACGTGGCTCCTCCTGCTCTTGGGGGTGCTCGGGCTCGTCGACCTGTTCCTCAACTTCCGCAAGGTCGCGCGGGGGCAGGCCGCAACGTCGACCGGCGCCGTCCGATAGGACACAGCCGCTCGGAAGCGCTACCCGACCGCTCGGCGGAAACGTCGCAGGTCGGTGGATAGTGTGGAAACCGCAGGAAGCGCCTATGCGCGGCCTGTGGATGGACCGGGATGCGGGCGTCAGGCGCCTTGAGTCGGCGCCCGGCCGGTCATAGAGTGAAGGACGCGCCGCGTGGACGGGACCGATCCCGGGCCGCGGCAGACGAAGGAGTAACGCAATGAAAGTCATCCTCACCGCAGAGGTGAAGGGCAAGGGCCACGAGGGCGATGTCGTCGAGGTCGCCCGTGGCTATGCCGCGAACTACCTGCTCCCCCGCAAGATGGCGCTCGTAGCCACCCCGGGCAACATCAAGCAGCTCCAGTCGCGCATGGAGAACATCAACAAGCGCAACGCCACACGTATGGGCGATGCGCAGTCGGTTGCCACCTCGATCGAGGGCATGTCGATCGTGCTCGAAGCGAAGGCCGGCCTCGACGGCAAGCTCTTCGGTTCGGTCACGACGCTGATGATCGAGGAGGCCGTCGCCGCGCAGTTGGGCGCCGACATCGACCACAAGCGCATGGACCTGCACCGTCCCATCAAGACCACCGGCGAGCACCACGTCGTCGTGAGCGTCTTCGGCGACGTCAAGGCCACGCTGACCGTCAAGGTCGTTCCGGAGGGCGGCGCCGCCGCGCTCGCAGCCGAGGAAGCCGCAGCCGCCGAGGCTGCAGTCGCCAAGGCCGCAGCCGCCGAGGCCGAGGCCCTGGCCGCCGCTGAGCTCGCCGCCGAGGAGGCCGCTGCCGCTGAGGCCGCCGCCGTCGAGGTCGACGAGACGTCCGACGACGAGTCTGGCGACAGCGACACCGAGTAGGACCACATGACCCGTACGTCGGGCGGAGCGCGGCCGCGGCATCACTGGAGTGCGGCGCGCCCGCACGACCCGGGGCGTGACACGAGTGAGGACTGGTGGCAGTGGCTGACGACAGATCGCGTGGCGCGGGAGCAGGCCCGATGTGGGCCGGCGACCGCGTGCCTCCGCATGACCTCGACGCCGAGAAGTCGCTGCTCGGGGCCATGCTGCTGTCGGCCGACGCCACGGCCACCGGCCTGAGCAAGGCCAAGGCCGAGGACCTCTACCGCCAGGCTCACCAGCGCATCTTCTCGGCCATCTCCGCCCTGTTCGCCAAGGGGGAGCCCTGTGACGTCGTGACCCTGGCCGCGCGCCTCGAGTCGACCGGTGAGCTGGAGCAGGTGGGCGGCAAGACCTACCTGCTCGACGTCGTGAACACCGTCCCGCTCGCCGGTAACGTCGGCCAGTACGCGGACATCGTGAAGCGCATGTCGCTGCTCCGCCGCCTCATCCTCGCGGCCACGCACATCGCCGCGCTCGGCTACGAGGCGCCCGACGATATCGACGACGTCATCGAGACCTGCGAGAAGGAGATCTTCGACGTCACCAACGAACGCGTCGAGACGACCTTCAAGCCGATCGACGAGCTGCTCACCGAGGGATGGAAGCACCTCGAGGAGCTCTACGAGCGCCAGGAGCACCTGACCGGCGTGACCACCGGCTGGACCGAGCTCGATCGCCTGCTTGCCGGCCTCCATCGCGGCGACCTGATCATCCTGGCGGCCCGGCCATCGGTGGGCAAGACGGCCTTCGCACTCAACCTGGCGGTCAACGCGGCACGCAAGGGCACCGCGGTCGGCGTCTTCTCTCTGGAGATGGCGTCAGAACAACTCGTCATGCGGATCCTCTCCTCGGAGTCGCGGGTGGACGGTCAGAAGCTGCGCACCGGACGCCTGCTCGAGTCCGACTGGAAGCCGCTGATGGACGCGATGGGGCGGCTCGACGGGTGCGACCTGCACGTCGACGACACGCCGGCGCTCTCGATCATGGAGCTGCGGGCGAAGGCGCGCCGCATGTTCCGCGGCAAGAAGGAAGGCCTGATCATCGTCGACTACCTGCAGCTCATGCAGGGCGCGTCGCGTCGCGCCGAGAACCGGCAGGTCGAGATCTCGGAGATCTCGCGCGGCCTGAAGATCCTGGCCAAGGAGCTCAACGTCCCCGTGCTCGCGCTGTCGCAGCTCTCCCGCGCGGTCGAGCAGCGCGCTGACAAGCGGCCGATGCTCTCGGACCTCCGCGAGTCGGGCGCCATCGAACAGGACGCCGACGTGGTCATGTTCATCCACCGTGACGTCTACAAGCGCGACGAGACCGGCTACGAGGACGAGCGCTCGGTCGGCAATCAGCCGCCGAAGGGCACCGCCGAGATCATCGTCGCCAAGCACCGCAACGGCCCGACCACCACGGTGACCGTGGCCTTCCAGGGCCACTTCAGCCGCTTCGTGGACATGGCGCCCGGCTGACGGCCGCAGATCCTCCCCGGGACAGGCCCACCGCGGCCAAGAGGAGTCCCGGGCGGCGTACACTATCGAGGCACGCCCTGCGCTCGTAGCTCAACGGATAGAGCATCTGACTACGGATCAGAAGGTTGGGGGTTCGAGTCCCTCCGAGCGCGCCAGGGTTACCGACAGAACTGCCGGTGTTGTTCCGACAGAACTGCCGTGGTGACCGTTCTGAGTATGGCCGGGGGTCTGACAGCTGGTGCTGAGCGCCGGGCGTCCCGCTGGGCGGCGTGGCCGCCATCGCCGCCGACGACGCGGCGATCCAGCT
>PKWR01000070.1 GCA_003133285.1 Coriobacteriia bacterium | reverse complement strand
CCGGCGGCATGGGCGTCTACTCGCCCGTGCCCTCGATCGACGAGTACACCGTGGCCAAGATGACCGCCCTGCTCCAGCAGACCATCACCGGTCTGCACAAGGAGGGCCTCCGCTATCGCGGGGTGCTCTACGGCGGGTTCATCCTCACCGAGTCCGGCCCGAAGGTCCTCGAGTACAACGCCCGCTTCGGCGATCCCGAGACCCAGGTGCTGCTGCCACGGCTCACGACCGACCTGATCGACGTGATGCTCGCGGTCGGCGACGGAACGCTGGGCGACATGACGCTCATGTGGAGCGGCGACTACGCCGTGTCCGTGGTGCTCGCCTCGGGCGGCTATCCCGGCCCGTACGAGACCGGCAAGGTCATCACGGGCGTCGAGGATGCGAACGCGATGGACGGCGTCACGGTCTTCCACGCCGGCACCGCTCTGCGAGAGGACGGCGTGCTCGTCACGACCGGCGGCCGCGTGCTCGACGTCACCGCGCTGGCGCCGACGCTGCGCGAGGCGCGCCAGCGCGCCTACGAGGCCGTCTCCAAGATCTCGTTCGAGGGGATGTTCTGCCGCACGGACATCGCCGCCAACCCCTTCGGCTCGGAGGCCTAGTGCTCGCCGAACGCCTGCTCACACCGGTCGTCCGCACTCTCAACTCGCGCTACCTGGCGCTCGGTCACGCGGACCTCGCGCGGCTGCCCGGCCCCAAGTCCGGCCGCGAGTACCTGCTCTACGTGCACGTGCCGTTCTGCCAGCGCCTGTGCCCGTACTGCTCGTTCAACCGCTTCCCCTTCTCGGAGAAGCGCGCGGTGCCCTACTTCCAGAGCCTGCGCGAAGAGATGCGCATGGTCGCGGACATGGGCTACGACTTCAGCTCCATGTACGTCGGGGGCGGTACGCCGACGATCATGCTCGACGAGCTGTGCCGCACCATCGACCTGGCGCGCGAGCTGTTCTCGATCAAGGAGGTCTCCTCCGAGACCAACCCGAACCACCTGCTGCCCGAGTACGTCGAGGCGCTGGCGCCGCGCGTCCAGCGCCTGAGCGTCGGCGTGCAGAGCTTCGACGACGGGCTGCTCAAGCAGATGGAGCGCTACGACAAGTACGGCTCAGCCTCCGAGATGCTCGCGCGCATCCAGGCGACCGCGGGGTCGTTCCACTCGATGAACGTCGACATGATCTTCAACTTCCCCTCGCAGACCGAGGCGATGCTGCGGCACGACATCGCCATGCTGAAAGAGTCGACCTGCAACCAGACGACCTTCTACCCCCTGATGGCGTCGCCGGTCGTGAACCGCGAGCTGGCCCGGACCGTCGGCCCGGTCGACTACCGGCGCGAGGCCGACTTCTACAAGGTGCTCTCCGCCGAGCTGTCGGACACCTTCGAGAACGGGAGTGCCTGGACGTTCTCACGCAAGGCCGGCGGGATGATCGACGAGTACATCGTCGACTACGAGGAGTACGTCGGCATCGGGTCCGGCGCGTTCTCCTACCTCGACGGCACGCTGTACGTGAACACCTTCTCGCTGCGCGAGTACGGCGACCAGCTCGCGGCGGGGCGCATGGGCGTCGCGGGCGCGAAGTCGTTCGGCGCGCACGAGCGGATGCGGTACCGGTTCCTGATGGAGCTGTTCGGCCTCAGGCTCGACAAGCGGAAGTTCGAGCGCGACTTCGGCGTGTCGATCGACCGCGGGCTGCGCATGGAGACGAGCTACATGCGTGCTGTCGGCGCGTTCGACCAGGACGACGACGAGTACATCACCCTCACGCCGCGTGGCCGCTATCTGATGGTCGCGATGATGCGCGAGTTTTTCATCGGCGTGAACAACGTCCGCGACCAGGCGCGCGCCGCCCTCAAGCCCGACGAGCGTCAGCTGCTCTTCGGCGAAGGGGAGGACGAGTCGTGCGAGGCGCTGCACGCCTCGGCGGCGCAGGCCGTGGCCGAGACCGAGGCCGCGGAGGACGCGGTGCTCCCGGGAGGGCAGCGGTGACCCGGCGGAGCGCGCAGGAATGGGCCGGACTCGTCGTCGCGTTCGTGGTGGCGGGGATCTTCGTCGCGTTCGGCGCGGCCGTCCTCGGCTCCTTCGTCGGTCTGCCCGTCCCCGCGATCGTGCTGCTCGTCGTGCTTGCGCTCGCCGTGCTCGCGTACCCGATCTTCCGCACGCCGGTCGCGTCCGCGCCGGTCGAAGCAGTCCCCGCAACCGAGAGGACCGTCATGAGTGACGCACCCCTGGTCGGCATCGTGATGGGCTCCCAGTCCGACATGGCCGTCATGGAGGAGTGCTCGCGCACCCTCGAGAGCATGGGGGTGCCGTACGAGCTGCTCGTGGCATCCGCCCACCGCCAGCCCGCCGTGGTCCACGAGTGGGCGAGCGGTCTGGCCGACCGTGGCGTGAAGGTCGTCATCGCGGCGGCGGGCAAGGCGGCGCATCTCGGCGGCGTCGTCGCCGCGTGCACCCCGCTCCCGGTGATCGCGGTGCCGATGAAGACGTCGGACCTCGGCGGGCTCGACTCGCTGCTCTCCATGGTCCAGATGCCCTCGGGCGTGCCGGTGGCGTGCGTGGCGATCAACGGCGCGCGCAACGCCGCCATCCTGGCCGCGCAGATCCTCGGCACGTCGATGCCCGAGTACCGCGCCGCCGTGGAGCGGCTGAAGTCCGACATGGCCGGGTCCTGAGCATCCGGGACCCGGAGCCGGCCAAGAACATGAAGATCCTCGTCCTCGGCGCCTCCGGCGGCACCGGCCGCCAGGTGGTCGAGCAGGCGCTCGGGCACGGCCACGACGTCGTGGCCTTCGTTCGGGACCCCGCCACCTTCGGCCTGCGGAACGAGCGCCTGACGGTCATCGCCGGAGACGTCACCGACCCGGTCGCCATCCAGACCGCGGTGCAGGGTTGCGACGCCGTGATCTCGACTCTGGGCTCGCGCGGCGAGCGGCCCGTCAGCGTCTACTCCGACGGCGTGGCCAACACGATCCGGGCGATGACCGCGCGCGGCATCCGCCGGCTCGTCGTGGTCTCGTCCTCCGGCGTCGGCGCGAACGCTTCCCAGCTCTCGTTCGCGGCGCGGGCCATGCGGAGCCTGCCCGGCCTCCGTCCCGTCTACGAGGACATGGAGCGGATGGAGGGCGACGTGATGCTCTCCGACCTGGACTGGACGATCGTGCGTCCGGCCGCGCTCACCGACGGGCCGCTGACCGGCATCTACCGCGTGGTCGAGGGGAACATGGTCCCGAAGGGCTCGAAGATCTCGCGCGCGGATGTGGCCGCGCTGCTGCTCAAGTGCGCGCAGGGCGGGCTGTACGTTCGTCGCGCGGTCGCCGTGGCCTACTAGGCCGGATGCGCGGAGCACGGCGCTCCGGCCGGAGCTCCCCGTCCGATCCCGCTAAGTTCCCGTGAAGGTCCGTTTCGCATCTTGTGACCGGCCTGCGAGCGCTGTACGCTGACCTCGGTCGGTGAATGACCGACGGTCGGTCAGTGACGAGAGGTCGCGTTTCATGGCTCGGGTGACGAAGGATGCCGACGTGCGGCGGGACGAGCTGCTCGATGTGGCGCTCGACCTGTGCATGACCGTCGGGTTCGAGAGCGCGTCGGTCGAGCAGATCACGACCGCCGCCGGCGTCGCCAAGGGCACCTTCTACCACTACTTCGCCTCGAAGCAGGAGCTGTTGCTGCAGCTCGTCGACCGGTTCGGCGAGGACCTGCTCGGCTATCTCGAGACCGCCATGAAGGACGTCGAGGGTGACGCGGTCCAGCGGCTGCTGGCCCTGACCGGTCTCTCGGCGGCCTGGAAGGTCGAGCGCCTGCAGTCGACCATGGCCTACGTGCCCTTCCTCTACAAGGAGGAGAACCTCACGCTGCGCACCAAGCTCTACAGCGCGTGGATGGCGCGCACGCGGCCCCTGCTGCTGGAGATCGTCGAGCAGGGCGCGCGCGAGGGGACCTTCGACGTCGCCGACCCGGATGCGACCACGGACATCGTGCTCTCCATCTGGTTCGATTTCGCGAACCGCCTGTGGGAAGAGCGGGTCATGGCCGCAGCGGACGACGCGTCGTCCATGGACGTGCTCATGAGGGGAGTCTCGGCGATGTGGGTGGCGCAGGAGCGGATCCTCGGAGCGCCGCAGGGGAGTCTTCACGTGCACATCGACCCTCGGGCGCTCGACGGCGCGCGGGAGATGTTCAGGGACACGGTGAACGGGACAGATCGGGTCGTGGATCAGGATGGGGGACACAGGTGAGCAAGGGCAGGATCATCGC
>PKWR01000084.1 GCA_003133285.1 Coriobacteriia bacterium | reverse complement strand
GACGCTGACCTCGGGGTAGGTGTGCAGGAACGAGCCGAGCAGCCGCGGCAGGATGTACTGGCCGGGCGTGGTGGAGACAGCCAGCTCGAGGTGGCCTCCCACCGTGTCCGACAGGCGCTCGATCTCGACGCGCGCCTCATCGAGCTCACCCATCACACGCCGCGCGATGGGCAGGAGCGCCCGACCGGCCTCGGTGAGTTCCACCTTGCGGTAGCGGCGCTCGAGGAGCGTGGCGCCCAGGTCCGATTCGAGCCCCTGGATTTGCATGGTCACCGCGGGTTGCGAGAGGCCGGTCGCCCGTGCCGCCTCGCTGAACGAGCCGTGGTCGACCACTGCGACGAACGCCCGAAGCTGGTTGATGTTCATTGAGAGGCCCTTCAGTCCCGGTAATACATCGGCTCCGAACTATCAGGTATTCGAATCATACCCGCATCCGACAGCCACGCGGTGCGGTCGCGCCCGATGAGGGTATACTTCGTGCGAATCGTTCTCACGAAAGGTCCCGCACCGTGACCGAACGCCCACCCGACGCCTCCAACAACCTCATCGCACGCGCCTATGCGGGCGGGCGTGCGAGCGCGCAACGGCTGGCCGTCGCCCAGGCGGTCGGACGCGCGGCGGGCGCGTTCACGGTCGACGACCTGACCGCACTCGTCCGGGAGCGGGACCCCGGCGTCTCGAAGGCGACGATCTACCGCTGCGTGTCGGCGATGGCCGCGTCCGGCTACCTTACGCGTATCGGGGACCGGGACGGCGCGGTGCTGTGGGTCCGCTGCGACGCCGACGGCCACCACCATCACCTCGTATGCACCTCGTGCGGAGCCACCGCGCATACCGCCTGCCCGGTCGACGCCGATGCGCTCGCCGCGTCGGCTCCCGAGGGCTTCACCATCACCTCGCACGATGTCCGCCTCTACGGGCTGTGCGCCTCGTGTTCCGGGCGCATGCAGCGGGCCGGGGGCTGACGCCGTGTCGCACATCCACATCCCCGACGGCGTGCTCCCCGTGTGGCTCGTGGCCCTGGGCTGGGTCGCGGCGCTCGCACTCGTGTGGTTCGCCTCGTCCCGGGCGCGGCGCACCGACGTGCGCCGCAAGGTGCCGCTGCTCGGGGTCGTCGCCGCGCTCGTCCTCGTGGCGATGTCGACCGAGGTCGTCCCGATCGCCTACCACGTGAACCTGACGGTCGTGGCCGGCGTGCTGCTCGGCCCGTGGCTCGGCGCGATCGCGGCGTTCATCGTCGTGATCATGCTGGCGCTGCTCGGGCACGGGGGCGTGACCGTCATCGGACTCAACACCCTCATGATCGCCGCGGAGGTGGCCATCGGATGGGGGCTGTTCCGGCTGCTCGCCCGCGCCTTCGGGCGCCGGCACGTGGGCTGGGCCGCGGCGGTCGCCACGGTCGTGACCCTCGCGATCACGACCACAGCGCTCGTCGGCCTCGTGGCGCTCGCCGGTGGCGGGGCCGCCACCGGACGAGAGACCGGAGCGCTCGACCCGCGGTCGCTCACCTTCGCGANNGTCGCGCGCTTCGCCGCGGTCGTCTACACGCTCGGCCCGATCGGCTGGGTGCTGGAGGCGCTCGTGACCGCCGCCGTGCTGTCGTACGTGGCCCGCGTGCGCCCCGGCCTCGTGTTCGGCGAGGCCGTCATCGAGCCCGAGCGCAGGCCCGCCGGCGACGAGGGGGCGCACTGACATGGACGTGCGCGCCATCGACCTCTGCGCGACGACGGGCACATCGCGCCTGCACGGGACCTCGCCGATCACGAAGCTCGTTGCGTTCGCCTTCGTGCTGGCGGCCGTGGTCGTCCAGCAGAACCTCTTCGTGGTGCTCGCCTGCCTGCTGCTGCTCGTGGCGCTCGCGGTCGCCTCGAGGCTCCCCGCGCGCCAGGTCTTCGGGCTGGCGGCCTATCCGGCGCTCTTCTCTCTGGTGTTCGCCTTCGCAGCCGCGCCGGATGCGTTCACCGGCGCCCTGTTCGTGGTGCGGGCCGTCGCGGCCTCGCTCGCCGCGATCGTGCTGCTGTTCGTCACGCCGTACCCGCAGTTGTTCGCTCCCCTGCAACGGGTGCTGCCCGAGGTCGTCGGCGATGCGCTGCTCATGACCTACCGCTCGGTCTTCCTGCTCGCCGAGAAGTTCGAGCACCTGCGCGTCGCGATCCGGCTCCGATCGGGCCTCACCCACGGGCACCCGGTCCGCGCCGCGCGCGCCACCGTCGGTGCGCTCGGGGCGCTCGTCCTCTACGCGTTCGACCTCTCGCAGCGGGAGTACGACGTCATGCGTCTCCGGGGCTATCAGGGCCGCCTGCGCGTGACGCTCCCCCATGCGGCGAGCCGCGCCTTCGACGCCGCGCTGCTCGCTTCGGCCGCGGCGGTGCTCGCGGTCGCCGTCGTCTTTCGCGCCGCCGGCGCCACGCTGACACCCTGGTCGTGGTTGCTCGCCGCGACCGCCGCGCTCGCCCTGCTCGCCACGATCGCCGGAAGGCTGGTCAGAACATGACACCGGACCGCATCTACCCCGCCACCGGACACGATCACGCGCACACCGAGGGGTGCGACACCGTCGTGCGCGTGTCGTGCGTGAAGCACTCGTACGAGGACGGCACGCACGTCGACCTGTGCGGACTGGAGTTCACGGCCGACCGCGGAAGTCGCGTGGCGATCCTGGGGCCCAACGGCGCCGGCAAGACCACGATGCTCTTCCACATCCTCGGGCTGCTCGCGCCGCAGGAGGGCACCGTCGAGGTCTTCGGCGTCGACCCGTCGAGCCGCTGGGCCGACATCCGTCGCCGCGTCGGGGTGGTGCTCCAGAACGTCGACGAGCAGATCATCTCGCCGACGGTCTACGACGACGTCGCGTTCTCGCCGCGGCAGTACGGGCTGGGCGAGGCCGAGGTCCGCGAGATGGCGGAGGCCGCGCTCGAGCTGCTCGGCATCGAACACCTCGCCACACGCGTGCCGCACAACCTCTCGGGCGGCGAGAAGCGCAAGGTGGCCTTGGCCGGCGCGCTCGTGATGCGGCCGGACCTGCTCGTGCTCGACGAACCGTTCGAGGGGCTGGACCCGACGTCGCGAGAGGCGCTGATCGCGCTGCTGCGCACGCTCGCGGAGGACCGCGACGTGACCATCGTCATGTCGACCCACGACATCGACACGGTCCCGGAGTTCGCCGACTACGCGTACGTCCTGCAGCAGGGAGGACGGATCGTGCTCAAAGGGACGCCGGCGGAGGTCTTCGCGCGCGTCGACCTGATGGCCGCGGGCAACATCCGACCACCGATCCTCGCTGAGTTGTTCGCGCAGCTTCGCGCCGCGGACCCGTCGGCGCCCGCGCCAGCACTCACCGTGGAGGATGCGGTCGCGGAGCTCGAGCGCTGGAAGGCGGAGCGGTAGCGCTCTACGCTTCCGCGGTCTTGACCTTCTCGGCGAAGGCGATGGCCCACTCGCGCGCGGCCGCAAGCTCGGCCTCCGTCGGCCGGAACTTCTGGGTGTAGGGGTCTTGGACGACCTCCACGCCGATCTCCGTGAGCCTGTCGGTGATCTGCTTCGTGGCGCCCGAGGACCAGCCGAAGCTGCCGAAGGCCGAGCCGACGCGCCCCTTCGGCAGTAGACCACCCAGGCTCTGCAGGAACCCGGCGACGCGGGACAGCATCCCGTGGTGCAACGTGGGCGAACCGACGAGCAGCCCCTTGGCATCGAGCATCTCGGCCATCAGCCCGGAGTACGAGGCGACCTCGAGGTCGTAGACCTGGACGTCCAACCCGGCTTCGACGAGCGCATCGGAGATCGTCAGCGCGAGCGCATCGGTCGAGCCCCACATCGTCGAGTACGCGACGACGACCTTGTCGCGGAGTTCCCCGCTCCCCCACTGCTCGTACGCGGCCAGGGCCCTGCCCACCGTCTCCCCGCGCCAGATGACGCCGTGGCTCGGAGCGATGGTGGTGGGCGCCCAGCCCGCAGCCGCCAGCTTCTCGAGCGTCTTGGCGATCTGCGCTCCGAACGGCAGAAGGATGTACGAGTAGTAGGTCTTCAGCTCGTCCAGCGCGAGATCCACGCCCACCTCGTCGGCGAAGCGCTCCGCCGATGCGAGGTGCTGCCCGTATGCGTCGTTGCACATCAGCACGGCGTCCTCGGGGCAGTACGTGAACATGGAGTCGGGCCAGTGCACCATCGGGGCCGGCAGGAAGTCCAGTGTCACGCCGCCGAGGTCGATGACGTCCGCCGCGCCGACCGCTTCGACGACGAGGCCGTCGTGGTACTCGGCGATGCCGCGCACACCTGAGCCGGAAGCCACGACGCGGGCGTTCGGACAGGCTTCCATCACGTCACGAAGCCCCGAGTTGTGGTCGGGCTCGATGTGGTTGACCACGATGAGGTCGATGCGGGCGGGGTCGAGGACCTCTGCGATGCGCGACAGCAGCTCCGGCACGAACTGCGCCTTCACGGTGTCGATGAGAGCGACCTTGTCGGCGCCCTGCACGAGGTAGGCGTTGTAGGTCGAGCCGCGCGGCGTGTCGAAGCCGTGGAAGTCGCGGAGGTTCCAGTCGACGGCGCCGACCCAGGTGACATGCTTGGAAACGGGGACAGCGCGCATGGTCTCGCTCCTTGTGGCCGCGGTCGTCAGGCTTCGCCTACAAGTCTACCCGCCGGCGGCGCGGTACCCACGCCCGCGCGGCTAGACCAGTCGGAGCTCGAACTCGATCTCGTCGTGGATCGGGATCCCATCGTTGCCGAGGACGGGGATCTCGCGTTTGAGCGTCGAGCGCGCGTCGTCGGCTGCGCCGGGGTAGGCCGCGACCAAGCGCATCCCGTGACGCTGGTAGAACCGCATCGCATGCGTGTTGTCGTTCGTGGTCACGAGCCACACACGGGAGCAGCCCTCTGCCCGGGCACGGCCCGCGATCGCGTCGAGCAGCGCGGTCCCCACGCCGGCCCCGGGNNCGCGAGCGCGGGCAGCTCGCGCAGATCGTGGAGACGGCCCCGGCTGGTGACGAACGTCGATCCCCATTCGGAGACCAGGTGCTCGACGACCTCGTCCGGGAGACCGTCCATGAGAACGGAGACGCGCACGGACCAGCCTCTAGG
>PKWR01000182.1:564-2895 GCA_003133285.1 Coriobacteriia bacterium | reverse complement strand
GCTACCTCGAGATACCGGCGGAGCCGCTGCTGGAGCAGTACAAGCGCGAGTCGGCGGAGTCCACCCGGAAGCCATCGCAGGGACGTCCGTCGTACCTGGACAGCATCCCCGCGGAGACCGTCGTGCCCCGCAGCTCGAGCGCGCACGAGATCCCGCGCCGCGTGTGGGTCATCGTCGCGGCGGGCGCGGTGCTCCTGCTGCTCGTCCTGTGCGTCTTGTCCTTCTTCCTCACCAGGGGGGGACCGGGCGGCGCCAACACGACCCCGACGACCGCTCCGGGGGTCGAGGCCACCGGGACGTCGCCCGGGGCGACCAGCACGGCGACGACCACGGTGACGACCGCGGGCAAGGGCTTCGTGCTCCGCATCACCATCCGCCAGGGCATGGCCTCCTCGGTCAAGGTGACCGACAACGGCATCTCGGTCGTCGACAAGATCATGCAGGCGGGGGAGAGCGCCGAGTGGCGCGTGTCGAACCAGGCCCATGTCGTCCTCGGCAACCCGAAGGCCGTCGAGCTGAGACGTGACGGCACGGTCGTCACGGTCCCGTCGGCCGCAGGCCAGAGCTTCACCGTACCCGCGGCCAAATAGGTCCCTCGAGTCGCGCCGCGCGCCGGCGCCCGAGGCAGAGAGGAGCGCCCCATGGCGAAGGACGAGAGTTTCGACATCGTGAGCGAGGTCGAGATGCAGGAGGTCGACAACGCGGTCCAGCAGGCGGAGCGCCAGATCACCCAGCGCTTCGACCTCAAGGACACCAAGTCGGAGATCACGCTCGACAAGCACGCGGCGACCATCACGGTCAAAGCCCCTTCCGACTTCGTCGCGCGCCAGGTCATCGACATCCTCGGCTCCGCCGTGGTCAAGCGTGGCATCGACCTCAAGGCCCTGACCTGGGGGACCCCTGAGGCCGCCAGCGGCGGCTGGGTGCGCATGACCGCCACGATCGTCAACGGCATCGAGGAGACCCTCGCCAAGCGCATCAACAAGGACATCCGTGACGAGAAGTTCAAGGCGAAGGTCCAGATCGAGGGCGAGAAGCTCCGCGTCTTCTCACCGAGCCGCGACGAGCTCCAGAAGGTCATCGCGTTCGTGAAGGACAAGGACTATGGCATCCCCCTCCAGTTCACGAACCGCCGCTAGACGTGGGTGACTCCGTGTCCCGCACCGCGTCCGGGCAGCCGCGCGTCGCCTTCGTGACGCTCGGCTGCCCGAAGAACGAGGTCGACTCCGACCGGATGGCCGCATCGCTGGCAGGGCGCTTCGCCCTGGTGGCGGACATCGACGACGCCGACATGGTCGTCGTGAACACCTGCGCGTTCATCCGCGAGGCGACCGAGGAGTCGATCGGCGTCGTGCTGGACGTGGCGGGGGAGTGGAAGGCCGCCGCGGAGGGACGGTCGCTCGTCGTGACGGGCTGCATGCCGTCCCGCTACGGGGGCGAACTGAGCGAGGCGATGCCCGAGGTCGACGCGTTCGTCCCCGTCTCCGAGGAGGGGGAGCTCCTCCGGGCGCTCTGCCGCCTCGCCGGGCTGCCCGAAGAGCCGTCGACGGTGCTTCCCGGCCGCTTGGCTCCCGGCCCCTCCGCCTACCTCCAGGTCGCCGACGGCTGCCACCGCGCGTGCACCTACTGCATCATCCCGGCGATCCGCGGGCCCTACGTCTCGCGGACCGCGCATGAGGTCCTCGCGGAGGCCAAGGCGCTCGTCGCCGGCGGCGCGCGCGAGCTCATCCTCATCGGCCAGGACATCTCCTCGTGGGGACACGACCTGCCCGACACGCCCACGCTGGCCGACCTGGTGCGGAAGCTGTCGAAGGTAGAGGGACTCGCGTGGCTGCGGCTGATGTACGTGCAGCCCGACGAGATCACACCGGACCTGCTCGACGCCATGGCCTCGTCCCCGGTCGTCTGCCGCTATCTCGACATGCCGCTGCAGCACGCGTCGCGTGAGGTGCTGCGCCGCATGGGCAGGCGCGGCGACGCACCGGAGTACCTGCGGCTCATCGGCACGGTGCGGGGCCTGCTCCCCGGAGTGACCCTGCGGACCACGCTCATCTCCGGATTCCCGGGCGAGACGCGCCAGGACGCCAAGAAGCTCCTCGACTTCGTGCGGGACGCTCGCCTCGACTACGTCGGCGTCTTCCCGTACTCGGCGGAAGAGGGGACGATCGCGGCCGAGATGTCCGACCAGATCCCGAACCGCACGAAGATCGCACGCGCCCAGCGGCTGCGCGACACCGCGGACGAGATCGGTGTCGAGCGCGTCGCGGGACTCGTCGGCTCCACCCTCGAGGTGCTGGTCGAGGGCGTCGACGAGGAAGGCCGCACCTTCGG
>PKWR01000182.1:0-524 GCA_003133285.1 Coriobacteriia bacterium | reverse complement strand
TACGACCTGATCGCGGAGGTGCGGTAGGCGATGCGTCGCCTGGGGCTCGCGAACTCGATCACGCTCATCAGGATGACCTTCATCCCGGTGTTCCTCGTGTTGCTGCTGGGCCGCTTCGGCTCGCCCGCCACATGGGCGGACTGGAGGCCGTGGCTCGCGGCGGCGGTCTTCACCGTCCTCGCCGCCACCGACGCGGTCGACGGCTACGTCGCGCGCAGCCGCAACGAGGTCACCACGTTCGGGAAGTTCATCGATCCGCTGGCGGACAAGCTGCTGGTGACGGCCGCGCTCGTGGGCCTCGTGCAGCTGGGCAGCCTGCCGGGCTGGGTCGCGATCGTGATCATCGGACGCGAGCTGATCGTCTCGGGCCTGCGGATGGTCGCCGTCGCCGAAGGCGTCGTGATCGCCGCCTCGCCATGGGGCAAGGTCAAGACGGTCTTCCAGATCATCGCGCTGGTCGCATTCATCCTCATGGACGCGACCATCATCCCGGCCGCGATGCGCGGCACGTTCAACGCGGCCGC
>PKWR01000087.1 GCA_003133285.1 Coriobacteriia bacterium | reverse complement strand
GTGATGTTGTCCTTGGCCGACTGGGCCATCTGGCCCGTCGGCTCGACCGCGAGGTAGGCCTCGAAGGCGGCCTTGGCCTTGACCTTGTCTCCCGTGGTGGCGTAGAAGACGCCCAGGTTGAACAGGTTCGGCGCGAACTTCGGATCGAGGGCGCGGACCTTCTCGGCGGCGACGATCGCGGCGCTGGTGTCTCCCGAGTAGTGGAGCGCGACCGCGTAGTCGCCCATCACGGTCTTGTCACCCGGCTTCACGGCGAGGGCGCGCGCGTAGAGCGAGGCGGCGGACTTCCAGATCGGCGCGTCCTCTCCCGAAGCTGTGGCCCCGAGAGCGGTCTGGACCCGCTGTCCCCAGTCGTAGTAGTTGGTCGCCTGAGCGAGGAGCAGGTCGTAGTTCTTGGGGTCGGCGGTCAGCGAGGCCTCCGCGGCCTGGATGATCGGCGTGAACTGCAGCCCGATCGCGGCGACCGACTGCGTCGTGGTCTGCGAGGCGGTGTTCGCGGTGCTCGTCGTGCCGGTCGGCGTCTGCGAGCTGCAGGAACTCAGCCCCGAGAAGCCGATGCTCAGCACGAAGGTGGCAGCGATGAAGATGATGATCGCCTTCATGAGCGGCGAAGTGTGGCTCTTGTCGATGGCCATCTGTGTTCCTCCGGGTATGGTGGTTTCGAGCGACGCGTGACCGCGACCGACCGGCATCGAACGTGGACCGGGCCGAGCGGAGCGCGCCGAACGGTGACTACGGGGTCGTGGCCGTGCCGCTGGTAGTGACCGCCGGATGGCCGGCCGGCAGCGTGGTCGTGGCGAGCTGGTCCTGCGTCAGGGTGGGAGCGCTCGTACCGCCGGTGACCGGTGCGGTCACCGGGGCCGCCGTGCTCGAGGCCGCGTTGCCGGCGAGGGTGCTGCCGAGCAGGAAGCCGAGGATCGCGCCGAGCAGAAGACCGATGACGCCGACGAGCGCCATCACGGCGTAGAAGCTCGACGGATCCACGGGGGCGCCTGCGGACGCGGGGGTCGCAGCGGCCTTCGACGAGGCCTTGGGCGAAGACTTCACCGGGGCCTTCGCGGGAGCCTTGGCGCCCTTTGCAGCGGGGGCCTTGGTGTCCGGCTCCTCGTCGAAGAAGAAGTCCTGTTCGCTCACGTGCGTCCCTTACCTTCCGGCCCCGTCGCGAGGCGTTTCTCGAGCCGCTCTCGTGGTCGAGGCGGCGGTCAGACCGGGCGCGATTATAGCACGCACCCTGGGGCGGTACCGCTCGTCGGAGAGGGCGTCGCGCCCCCTCGCGCGGAGCACGAGCAAGGCCACGACGACGGCCGCAACGGCGCCGATCGCGCCGCCCAGGTCCCCCGTCACGCCCACCGCGCGCGCGACCAGATAGCCGACCAGATACCCCGCCAGCAACCCGACCGCGGGGACGATGAACACGATGACGCCCGCGCGGGTGTCGGAACCTTCCGGGATCTCGACTTCGACCTCGTCCCCCACCGCGGCTCCGGGCTTGTTGGCGGCGCCTTCGACCGTCACGCCGTCGCGGTCGACGTGGCAGCACGCGCCGCACGACTCGCACGCCGATCCGCCGGCCAGGCGCACGTCGACAGAGCCCTCGGAAGCGGCGATGACGGTCCCGCGCTCGATGATCCCGGGCATCTAGGTACTCACCCGCGCAGCTTGCCGCGGATCTCCTGAGCGCGAGCCAGCGCGCGCTCCTTGTCGACGGTGCGGTAGTCGCCGCGGTCGAACACCATGCGGCCGGCGATCATCGTGGCCAGAACGTCCTTCTGGTTCGAGGTGTGCACGAGCGCACTGTACGGGTCCGCCGTCGGCACCATGTGAGGGCTCGACGACAGGTCCACCGCGATCACGTCGGCGCGCTTGCCGGGCTCGAGCGAGCCGATCTCGTGCTCGAGGCCCAGCGCCCGCGCGCCGTGGATCGTCGCCAGGCGCATGAACGTCCGGGCGGTGAAGTAGCGGTAGAAGTCGTTCTCCCCCGTCTCGCCGCGCTGGAGCAGCAGGCCGATGCGCATCTCGTCGAAGGGGTCGACGGTGTTGTTGGACGCGGGCGAGTCGGTGCCGAGGCCGACCGTCAATCCGTGCTCGAAGAACGACTTCAGCGGCGCGATGCCCATGCCGAGCTTCGCGTTGCACCGAGGACAGTGGGCGATAGAGACGTCGTGCCGCGCGAGCACGTCGATGTCGTGCTCGTCGACCTGNNCACGGGGCTCACGCCGGTGGGCATCCACGCGACGTCGCGCCACCCCGACTGCTCGCGGAAGTCCTGCGCGAGGTTCGAGGAGCCGTAGCGGACGAAGTCGTACTCGTCGCGGGAGCCGGCCAAGTGGATCGCGACGGGCAGGTCGCGCTCGGTCGCCAACTCGGCCGCGGCGCTGAACAGCGACGGGTGGCACGTGTACGGGGAGTGAGGGGCGATGCCGATCTCGATCGGCGAGCCGGCGGCGGTCTCGCTCCACTTCTGGATGTCGTTGCGGGCGGCCTCCATGCGGGCGGCGACCAGCGTCTTGTCCATCGTGGACACCTCGCGGTAGACCACTCCCGCGAGCCCGATGCCCTTCGCCGCGATGACGGAGTTCCCGGAGTTGGTGATGTCGGCGATCGTCGTGATGCCGGAGCCGACCGCCTCCATGGCGCCGAGCACGGCCGAGTCCATCCAGTCGGCCGGCGACAGGTTCGCTTCCTTGTTCTGCACCTGCATCTTCCAGGCGGTGTACGGCAGGTCGTCGACGGCGCCGCGGAAGACCGAGTACTCGAGGTGCGTGTGGAGGTCGACGAAGCCCGGCATCAGGACGGCGAGCCTGAAGTCGCGGACCTCCTCGTCCGGATGGGCGGCGATCAGCTCGGCGCGGGGGCCGACCGCGATGATGCGGTCGCCCTGCACCAGCACGGCGCCATCCTCGATGTGATGGGACGAGATCGGCAGCACGTATCTGGCGGTGAGGAGCATGGCGAATCCTTCGATGCGGCGCGCGGACCGGTCGTACGGTCTATGGTAGCGCGCTCGGCACTACTTCGTGGCGACGTGCAGGTTCACGGCGCCGAACAGCATCGGGACCCAGCGCACCTGCGAGAATCCGGCGGCGCACAGCTCGTCCCCGAGGAGCTCGGGGGCCGGGAACTGCATGATCGAGTCGTTGAGGTACTGGTACGAGGCCCGGTCCCCCGCGATGACCGCGCCCAGCAGCGGCACGATCGCGCCGGTGTAGAGCTTGAACAGCGGGCGGAACAGGGCGCTGCGCGGAGCGCTGAACTCGAGGATGAGGTAGCGGCCACCGTCCTTGAGCACCCGCAGAGACTCGGAGAACGCGGCGGCGCGATCGGGCATGTTGCGGACGCCGAACGACACGGTCACCACGTCGAACGACGCGTCCGGGAACGTGAGCGCCTGTCCGTCCTGGATCTCGAAGTCGAGCTCGGTCGGCCCGCTCCAACCCGCCGCCTTCGTCCTCGCGATGTCGAGCATCTCGGAGACGAAGTCGGTGGCGACGACCTTCGACGGCAGACCGGTCCGGGCCAGCGCCAGCGCGAGATCGCCCGTTCCCGCCGCGATGTCGAGCACCGCGCAGCCCGGCGTGAGGCCGGCCTCGACCACGGTCCGGCGGCGCCACACGTGGTGCAGGCCGAAGCTCATGACGGAGTTCATCAGGTCGTAGCGGCGCGCGATGGTGCTGAACACGCCCCTGACCTTCTCGGTCGTCGGGCGGCCGGACTCGGCGGCCTCGGCGGCGTCTCGCGGAGGGGTCATG
>PKWR01000040.1 GCA_003133285.1 Coriobacteriia bacterium | reverse complement strand
GCGACGTCGGCCAGCACGAGCATCCTCGAGCCGAGCGCCAGGCACTCCTGGAAGAGGTCCTCGGGACCGTCGTCGCGCAGCGTCGCGATCGCCTCGGCGACCTCGAGCGCATTGCCGACCGCGCAGCCGAGCGGTTGGTCCATGTCCGTCAGCAGCACCTCCACCCGGAGTCCGAGCGCCTCACCGGTGCGCTTCAGCTCCTGCGCCAGCGCGCGCGCGTGCTCCACGTCCTTCATGAACGCGCCGGAGCCGACCTTCACGTCGAGCACGACCCCGTGGGCCCCGCCGGCCACCTTCTTCGAGATGATCGAGCTCACGATCAGCGGCACCGACGGCACCGTGCCCGTCACGTCCCTCAGTGCATACATCTGCTTGTCGGCCGGGTCGATGTCGGGCGACTGAGCGATGACCGCGACGCCGATCGAGCGCACCTGCGCGACGAACTCCTCGCTGGTGAGTCCCGTGCGGAAGCCGGGGATCGACTCGAGCTTGTCGAGCGTCCCGCCGGTATGGCCGAGGCCCCGGCCCGACATCTTCGCGACCGGCGCGCCGCAGGCGGCCACCATCGGAGCGAGCACGAGCGTCGTCTTGTCTCCGACGCCGCCGGTGGAGTGCTTGTCGACCTTGATCCCCGGGATCGAGGAGAGGTCCATGACCGACCCGGAGTGAGCCATCGCGTCGGTCAGCCACACGGTCTCTTCGTGGTCGAGACCGCGCAGCAGCACGGCCATCATCCACGCCGCCATCTGGTAGTCCGGCATCGAGTGGGCGACGTACGAGTTCACCAGCTGCGCGATCTCCTCGCGGGTGTGCCGGCGACCGTCGCGCTTGATCTCGATGAGTTCCTCGATGGTGCGATCAGGCATTGCGGACCTCCGGCAGGAACGATGTGCCGCGCCCGCAGATGCCTGCCAGGCCGTAGAAGTCCAGGACCGTCTCGCCGATGTCGCCGAAGGTCGCGCGGTCGCCGAGGTGCACGCCGCGGTCGACGCCCTTCACCTTGGCGATCAGCGGCGCGTACTCTCGCGAATGGTCCGTCGAGGGGGTCGTCGGGTCGCAGCCGTGGTCGGCGGTGACGACGAGCAGGTCTCCGTCGACCATCGCATCGAGCAGCTCGGGGATGCGGGTGTCGACCTCCTCGAGGCCGCGGGCGTAGCCCTCGACGTCGTTGCGGTGCCCCCAGATCATGTCGAAGTCGACCAGGTTGGCGAACACGAACCCGGGCTCCTCGCGGGCAACGCGCTCGAGCAGGTGGTCGAAGCCGTTCATGTTGTCGGTCGAGTGCGGCGACTCGCAGATGCCGCGCCATGCGAAGATCTCGCCGATCTTCCCGATGCCGTAGGAGCGCACGCCGGCGTCCTCCAGGATGTCGAGCGCGGTCGGCTCGGGCGGCTCGAGCGCGAAGTCACGACGGCGGTGGGTGCGCTGATAGACGCCGCCCGCGTCGGGGCCGATGAACGGCCGCGCGATGATGCGGCCGACCGCGTGCTCGCCCACGCACACCTTCGTGCGCGCGATCTCGCAGAGCCGGTAGAGCTCCTCGATCGGGATGACGTCCTCGTGCGCGGCGATCTGGAAGACCGAGTCGGCGCTCGTGTAGACGATCGGCTTGCCCGTGGCGACGTGCTCGTCGCCGAGCTCCTGGATGATCACGGTGCCCGAGGCCGGGTAGTTGCCCAGCCAGCCGAGACCGGTCTCGCGGGTCCAGGCGTCCATGACCTCGGGCGGGAAGCCGTCGGGGTAGGTGGGGAATGCATGTGTCAGGCGCAGCCCCATCATCTCCCAGTGACCGGTGGTGGTGTCCTTGCCGGCGGAAGCCTCGAGGTTGCGGCCCCACGATGCGGTCGGACTACCGGTCGGCGCGACGCCCAGGATGTCGGTGATGTTGCCGAGGCCCATCGCCTCGAGGTTGGGCATCCGCAGGCCGCCGTGCGCCCGCGCGGTGTTGCCGATCGTGTTCGAGCCCTCGTCTCCGTACTCGGCGGCGTCGGGCAGCGCTCCCGCACCGACGGAATCGAGTACCAGCACGATCGCGCGCGGCGCGCGGGTCATACGAGACGCCCCGTCCCCCGTCATCGGACGAACCTGCGGACGAACGCCAGCGCCCACTCGGCAAGCAGCACGGCGCCCAGCATCGCGCCGGCGTTGAAGTCGAAGACGCCGCGATACGGCGAGGCCATGTGCCCGAGACCGAACGAAGGCACGAGCGGCTGGGTGAGGTCCATGTACTGGACGGCCCACGCGGCCGACGAGAGGTGCCCGAAGAAACCGATCACGATGCGCGCGAGCAGCAGCGCCGCGACGAGGAGGAGCACGTCCATCACGACGGTCAGTAGAAGGCGCAGCACGTGGCGCACGGTTCTCGCTCCCTCATCGGGTGATGCTGGCACGCGGATGCGCGCAGCGCTCGGGACTGTCCTTCCCGATTATGCACGAAGGGAGACACGCGGCAGCGCGCAGTCGCGCCAAGAGGTGCGGAGAGGAAGTCGTGCCGCCGCTCGTGATGAGCGCGGTCGACGCGGACGAACGCGACGCTTCCCGCTAGCCCCTCATCTCGGCGACCGTGCGCCGGATGATGGCGTCCGCGATGGCGCGCGAGGACGGCATCCAGATCATCCGATGGTGGTTGGCGAAGAGGAGGGCGCCGGACGTCGAGTCGCTGTCCTGGTCGTTGGAGGGGGCGTCCTGCCCCGACTCGACCATGTTCTGAGGTGCGCGATCGGTTTCCATGTCCATGTATGGAGTATCGGCCCGACCGTATAGCGACTTGACCCCCTCCGGCCTCAATAAGAGGACTCTAACCGCCGTCGGAAGGGTCCGGGAAAAGATAGAGCCCCAAGGCCGGCACCTTGAGGCTCAGGGGTAAGGGTGTTGCCGAGGCAACGCTCCTGGGGAGCATGTTACCAGCCGACTCAGCCTCGTGCAAGTCGCCTCGTGAATGAATCTACAAGCGGCGACAAACGGTAGCGCCGGCCTCGCGCACGCGCCATCCGCACACCGGACGCGTGCTCCCCCGCCTGCCTAGCGCACCAGCGCGCGAAGGGCCGGCTCGAGACCCGTGGCCAGCGGCACGACGCCGGCGAGCACGATCACGGTCGCCAGAGTCACCACCGTACCGGTCACCAGGCGCGCGGTCGGAGCGACGGGCGGCTCCACGAACCAGACCTCGTCATCGTCCGACTCCGGTTCGTCGATGAAGGCGGAGCGGACCGTCGCGCCGTAGTAGCCGAAGGACACCACCGAGCCCAGCACGCCGGCGATGGCCAACCAGCGATAGGCGCCGACGGATGCGTAGGCGAACACCAGGAACTTACCCCAGAACCCGGCCGTCAGCGGGATGCCCGTCAACGACAGCATGATCACGACGAGCGAGACGGCCAGCGCCGGGCTGCGGCGCGAGAGGCCCGCCAGGCCGCGGATGGTGCCGTCCCACGACGGGTCCGACCGGTTCAGGGCCTCGACGAGAACGAACGAGGCAGCGGCCGTGAGCCCGTAGAGCACGGCGAACACGAGCACGCTCGTCGAGCGCGCGCCGAGCGGGACGCCGACGAGCGCGTAGCCGACCTGGGCGATGCCCGAGTACGCGAGCATGCGCGCCAGCGAGCGCTGGCGCAGCGCTGCCAGGTTGCCGAAGACGATCGAGCACACGGCGATGACGGCGACCACGCGCATCAGGCGCCCGCCCGCCGATCCTGCCGCCGCGAAAGCGAGCCACACCGTGGCTGCCAGAGGCCCGACCTTGCCGACCGATGCCATCACGGCGGCGGCGACGGGAGGCGCCGTCTCGTAGGCGTCCGGCATCCAGCTGTGCATCGGGAAGGCGCCGAGCTTGAACGCGAGCGCC
>PKWR01000155.1:1117-5898 GCA_003133285.1 Coriobacteriia bacterium | reverse complement strand
CCATGCCGCATCGCGCGTACGGGCGACCCTGAACAGCATGCCGGCAAGCGATGCGATCAACACGACCTGAAAGACCGTGATGGCCTGTGGCCTCGTCGCGAGGATCCCGAAGGAGTCCAGAGCGGGAGTGGCTACCACCAGCACAACGGCCGCCTGCGTACTGGTGGCTGCAACGACGGCGCCTGCAAGCACCAGGATCGCCAGGACCGTCACGTAGTGGCTGATGCCGTTGAGGGAGAACGCACACGCGAACATCATCGCGACGATAGCCCACGCTGCCCGGATCAGCTTCGTGTCGCTACCTGTCGGGTTCACTTCAGATCATCCGCCCAGTCCCTGCGACGCGAGCCGACCTGGCGATGCCACAGCCCGGCCTTCAGGTCCTCCGACGGCGTGAACGTGACCCTGTCGGCACGGATGGTCGGGATGAACAGCGCGCCCATCAGCCGCTGACGGCGATAGAACATCGAGCGCTGCCGGTCGAACTCGGCGCCCGCGTGCAGGTCGTACATCGGTGCGAGGCGTTCGAGGTCGGCGAAGTTGACCTCTTTGATCATGGCTGACTTGCGTCCGGGCTGATGGCGGTCGATGGACAGGATCCGGTCGATGCGCCCGAAGCGGCGGCCCTGCGAGGCGAGCCGCAGCCACAGCTCGTAGTCCATGGCGAAGTGGAACGAGGTGTCGAGGAGCGGGTCGGAGAGCGCCCGTCGCCTCATGAACGTCGACGGCTGCATCTGCAGGTTCACGGCCTTCTGCAGCTCGGGATCGAACCGCGGCGCCCACAGCACCTGGATGGCGGCGCCGTCGCCCGTGGTCTGGAGGCAGTGACCGTAGACCACGTCGACGTCCGGATGCGCGAGGAAGTAGGCGACGACGTGTTCGAGCACGGTGCAGTCGAAGTACGCGTCATCGGAGTTCAGCCATCCGATGATCTCGCCGCGGGACTCCCGGAAGGCCTTGTTGACGGCGTCGGACTGCCCCTCGTCCGGCTCGCTCCGCCACGTCACCGTGTCGCCGGCCTCGCTCAGGATCCGCGCGCTTCCGTCGGTCGATCCACCGTCCATGACGACGTGTTCGACGTGCGGGTACGTCTGGCATGCGACCGAGCGCAGGTTGTCAGTCAGGAAGGCCGCCTGATCGAACGACGGCGTTAGGATGGAGACCAGGGGCAGGTTCTCGGGCGGCACGCCGGACTCGTCTCTCGGCACTATGCACGGCTGATCGCGGATAGCGGGTCGCGAGACAACGGTACCAGAAGGTACGCGAAGCCGCTGCGGACGCGACCGGTGAGGGGCGCGGAAGGTATGCTGAGAGTGGTGTCTGGCTACGAAGGGTTGCAGCGATGCCGGAGACGAACAGCCTGGGCGCGATCCCGGGCCGATTGGTCCTCGACCTCTGGTACGGCACGCCGCCGCCCGCTGGGGGGGCGTTTCGACGCGCCGTCCACTGGGATGAAGATGGCAGCGCGATCGCGCGTGAGGTCCTGTCGACTGGAAGGCCGTGCCTGATCGCCAGACTCGGGTCATCCGAGTTGGCCTGCGTCAGCTTCTACACCCGCTGGCGCGCGGGCGACCTCGTGCGGTTCCCGTATCCTCAGGCGCTGCGCCGCGTCATGCGTCTGAACGCGGGGATGTTCCCGGTCGATGACGCATCCCTCGACCGCTTGTCGAAGGTGCTTCTGGATGCGGTCTCCGACACCGATGTGATGGGCGTCTGGTTCAACAGGAACGAGCACCGCATCGTGGACCGCTTCTGCCCTGACGCGCGGTTGGTCCAACTGGAGGCGCTCAACTGTGTTCTCCGCGAGCGCCCGTGGAGCGAGGAGCTTGCCGGGAAGGTCGTGCTCGTCGTCCACCCGTTCGCGAAGACGATCGAGTCCCAGTACCGGACGAGACGGACCCTGCTGTTCGAGAACCCGAGGATCCTGCCCGAGTTCGAGCTGAAGACGATCGTCGCCGTGCAGTCCGGCGCAGGCAGCGAGTGCGGTTTCGCGTCGTGGTTCGATGCGCTCGAGCATATGCGCCAGGAGATCGCGAACACCGAGTTCGACGTGGCGATCATCGGCGCCGGGGCCTATGGCTTGCCGTTGGCCGCGGCCGTCAAGAAGATGGGCCGGCAGGCGGTGCACCTGGGGGGGCAGACCCAGCTGCTGTTCGGCGTACGGGGGCGGCGCTGGGAGATCGAGTCGCCGGACGATATCGCACCCCTGTTCAACGAGTACTGGGTGAGACCGTCCGAAGAGGAGACCCCGCCGGGGAGTTCGTCCGTCGAGGGCGGCTGCTATTGGTAGACGGGACCTCGATGGGGCGCGGCGTCCCGGGTCCCGACCGGCGCTGATATGATGCGAGGCGCCGGTCGGCTCTCCGTTGGAGCACCCCCGGGCGACAGCCGGGATCGTGCGTGTGCGCCGCCGGCCGATGAGGCCCCGGAGCTCCTCGGCAAGAGGAGGCGCGATGCCGGCGACGGTGGATCGGACGAGCAGAAGGCGTGAGATGGTTCGGACTGAACCGTTGGTGAGCGATCCGGCGCTGCAGGCCCGGCACGCGGCCGGACGCGGCGGCCATGGGCGTGTCACGTGAGGGACCCCCTGTGGATGGTCCCGGGGTTCGTCCGCCACGCCCTGCGTCATCTGTTGCCCAAGGCGACCGGCGACAGGCTGAGGGAGTTCGTGATCGCCCGGTACTATGCGCCGGGCATGGTGCTGCGCATCGGCGTCGTGGAGTACTGGTGGGGCCGTGTGTGGCGCAATCGCCCGCGCCTGCACCGGCTGGTCGTCCACGTCACGGACCACTGCAACCTCGACTGCAAGGGCTGCTCCCACTTCAGCAACATCGCCGAACCCGCGTTCGCCGATCCCGAGCAGCTCGACCGGGAGTTCGCGCGACTGGCCGAGCTCATGGAGATCACGGAGATCTACCTTCTCGGCGGCGAGCCGCTGCTTCATCCCCGGGTCGCGGAGTTCGCCCGCTCCGCACGGCGGCACTTTCCGCGCTCGAAGATCATCCTCCTCACCAACGGGATCCTGTTGCCCCGCATGGGGCCGGAGTTCTGGCGGGCCTTGGGCGAGTCCCGGATCACACTCATGTACGACGACTACCCGATACGTCTCCAGACCGATCTGATCCGGGAGCGGGCGGCTGAGCACGACGTCGGCGTGGAGCTCATGGAGCACGACAACGAGTTCCTGAAGGTGCCCATCGATCTCGAGGGCTCGCAGGACGGCGCGGACTCGTTCGCGCGCTGCCGCACCGTGATGAACTGCCCGACCCTGCGCGACGGACGCCTCTACCCGTGCGCGTACATCGCCTACATCGATCTGTTCACGAAGCGCTTCGGCATCGAAGGCCTCGAGGCGACGGACCTGGACTCCATCTCGATCTTCGAGGCCGGTGATCCCTATCGCATCATGGCGTTCCTGCTGAAGCCCGTGCCGTGGTGCTGCCATTGCGACTTCGACTCCGCGGAGCACTACGCGTGGGGCCGCTCGGCCTGCACCATCGATGAGTGGACGGTCCCGCCGCACGGCGGAGTCGCGCCGTCCCGAGAAGCGTCGAACGCACGCGGATGACACAGGGGGAACGGGTGGGGGAGAGCACCGAGGCGGTCCCGGGAGGACGGACGGCCCGGATCGTCCGCAACACCCTTGTCAGGGGTGGCGCTCAAGGCGTCTCGGTGGTCGCCTCGTTCGTCATGCTCCCGTTCCTGGTGCGCGCGTTCACCCTCGGAGACTACGGCGTCTTCATGCTCGCTTCGGCCGTGACGAGCTACGCGGCGCTCCTGGACCTTGGGGTCGGATCGACTCTGGTGCGCATGGTGGCCGAGCGGCTCGCGCGCGGAGAACGCGACCAAGTGGGATCGGTGGTGGCTTCGGCCGGCGTCTTCTACGCAGTGGTCGGCCTCGTCGCCGCGCTCGCGATGGTGGCGATCGGGATCCTGGGACGCTCCATCTTCGCCGTACAGCCCGCCCAGGCCCAGCTCCTGACCCGACTGCTGCTCATCGGAGCGGCGGTGCAGCTCCTCTACTGGCCGGCCTCAGCGGCGGCTCACGCGTTGTCCGGCTTCGAGCGCTATGACTTGATCTCCGCCATCGCGATGGCCCAGACGATCGGGGGAGTGCTCGCCGTTGCAGCGGTCCTCCTGCTCGGGCTCGGACCTGTCGACCTGGCGCTGATCAATGCCGGGATCACGGTCGCGACGTCCCTGGCGAACATCGTGCTGTTCGCCGGGGTCGCTCGAAGCCGGATCGGACCACTGAGGCCCCGCTCCTCGCTGGTGACCCGGGTGGTTCGCGACGGGCTGCCGCTCTTCGCACTCCAGATGTCCGCGTTGCTCGGCAGGCAGACCACCGACCGGATCGTGCTCGGCGTGTTCCTCGGACCCGAAGCGGTCGGCGTCTACGAGATAGCGGCGAAGCTGAGCCTCCTGGTATCGCAGGCGGGCGATCTTCTCACGGGGGCCATTCTGCCGATCGCCGCCAACATGAGCGCGCGAGAGCACGCGGAATCGCTTCGCGCGCTCCTCATGCGCGGTGCACGCTACACGGTCGTGGCGATCGCCCCGGTCATCGTCGTGCTCGCGTGCATCGCGCGGCCTTTCATCAGCGACTGGTTCGGGCCGGGCATGGCCGGCGCGGCGTCGGTGGCGCAGGTGCTCCTGCTCGGACAGGTGTTGGTGCCCCTCTACCTCGTGGGCGACCCGATCCTCATCGGGATGAACCGCTTCGCGCGCTGGGTCGTCCCGGCGTTCTCGGTAGCGGTGCTGAACGTGGCGTTGAGCGTGGT
>PKWR01000155.1:0-1083 GCA_003133285.1 Coriobacteriia bacterium | reverse complement strand
TGGCAGGCGTTCTTCCCCGGCTATCCGCTGCTGGTGGTGCCCGCGTGCATCGCGCTCCTGGGTGCAGCGACGTTCCTCGGACAGAGCCTGCTCAGTCTGTTCGCCGTCTCCGTTGTCGCCCTCGGAGCCTACTGGGCGCTGGCGTGGTGGCTGGTCCTGCCGCGATGGGAGCGGGCCGAGCTCGTCGCGGCGGTCGGGACCATGGCCCGGCGGCCCGGCGGCACCGACTCGCCCGGCGCCTGAGCCCTCTGGCTCGACGTCCTTGCACCGGAGGACGTGGGCGGGCGTCCGGGCGGCCCGGCGCTACGCGGCCGGTCCGGTCCCGCTGACCGTCCACTCATCGATGGTCCGCTTCGAGTGGTCCCACGGGTACTCCTCGAAGTGGTCGAAGTCACAGTGACGGCAGAAGGGGACGGGCCGTCGCATGAACTCCATGATCGATGCCCCGTCGTTGTCTCGGACCGAGATCGAATCGGCGTCGGTCGCCACGAGACCGGTCAGTCCGAACCGCCGGCTGAACGCGTCGACGTAGGCGGGATAGGCGCACGGATAGAGGCGTCCGTCCTTGTACAGCGGGCAGTTGGTTATCCCGCTGCAGCGCCGGAACGAGTCCTTCGGATCCTGCGTGCCGTCCGGGTCGATCGGCAGCTTGTAGAACTTGCCGTGACCGGTCCACTCCAGTTGCACGCCGTAGTCGGCCGCTCGTGCGCGTACGGCCTCAGTGGGCAGGGAGATCGGATACGCCTCACAGATGAGGACCGTGTTCGATCCGGCCAGCGCCCTCCAGAAGCTCTCGCCCATCTTCATCAGCAACACACCGTTGGTGACGAGGCAGATGCGTGTGTCCGGAAAGCAGTCGCGTGCGATCCCGACGAACTCATCGACCCGGGGATGGAGCAGCGGCTCGCCGCCCAGCAGGAAGATCTGCTCGACTCGCAGGCGGGCGGCCATCGCGTGCATGTCGTCGGCGAACTCCTCCGGGTCCGCGAACCTCGGTTCGCAGATGCTGGAGAAGTGGACACAGCCTTTGCAGTTGAGGTTGCAGTGATCGGTGATGTGGATGTCGAAGTGGTAGAGGGTCGG
>PKWR01000083.1 GCA_003133285.1 Coriobacteriia bacterium | reverse complement strand
GCCGTCGAGTCCCGCTACGACGTGTAGGCGCCGTGCGCGTCGCGAGCACTGACGTCTCCCCGGGGTTGCTCGAAGCCGTCCTCGTGTTCGATGAGGGGGAGCCTCTGCGTACCTCCGAGGTGCCCGGGCTCGCCCGCGCCGCCGTCCGCGCGCTGCCAGGCCTCAAGGGCCATGTCTGCCGCAACGACGTCGGGCTCGGATTCCCCGAGGAGCTCGAGGACACCGAGCTGGCCCATCTCATGGAGCACGCCACGCTCGAGATCATGGCGATGGCGGGATCGCCCGAGACGTTGCGCGGCTCGACGTCGTGGGACTTCGCAGGCGGCGGTCCGGGGGTGTTCCGAGTGACGGTCGCCTGGGACGACGACCTCGTGGCGCTCGGGGCGCTGAGTTGCGCGTGCGCGCTCGTGCGCGCGCTTGCGCGAGGAGGGGCGCTGCCGGACGTGAAGGCCGAGGCGCTCAGACTGCGCGGGCTGCGAAGAAGGCCGCCGATGTCGGCGGGGTGACTTCTCGGTAGCGATGACCCCCCGCGTGAGGAGATCGGGGCACCTGCACGTTTATACGGAGTCTGACTCACTATGTGCTAGACTCCGCGTATGGACACCCACACCGCATCGGATCCGCTCGCCCAGCTCACCGAGCTTCTCGCCACGGCCTCCTGGCGCCTGCGCCGCAGCGGCAAGCAGGAGCTCGCGGCGCTGGGGCTCACGTTCGGGCAGGCGCGCGCGCTGCGCCTCGTCGTCCACGCGCCGGAGCCGCTTCGCATCGGCGATCTCGCCGCACGTCTCGAGATCGTTCCCCGCTCCGCGACGGCCACGGTCGACGCGCTCGAAAGCGCCGGACTGGTCGCGCGCCGCACGGACCCGCAGGATCGCCGGTCGGTGCTGCTCGAGGCCACCGGCGAGGGCCTCGCCCTCATCGAGCGGATGGACCTGCAGCGCCGTGAGAGCGCGACGGCGATGTTCGGGCACCTTCGCGACACCGAGCGTGAGGACCTTCTCCGCCTCCTCTCCAAGCTCTGCGAGCAGGAAGCCGAGGCCACCTGATGGCCGTCAGCGGAGGTCCCGCCGGCTGGGGCACGCTGCACTCCCTGCGCAGGGACCAATCGGTCAAGGACGTGAAGATCAAAGCGGGGACGTTGCGGCGCATCCTCGGTTTCGTCGGCCCGTACAAGGCGTTCCTGACCGGGTTCCTGGTGCTCGTGGTGCTCGATGCCGTGATCGGCGTGGCCAACCCGCTCATCTACCGCGAGATCATCAACCGCGGCATCCTGGGCCACGACGCCGGCCTCATCATCGGCCTCGCCGCCCTGGTCGCCGGTCTCGCCATCGTCGACGGCGGGCTGTCGCTGGTGCAGCGCTACCTCTCGTCGCGCATCGGCGAGGGCCTCATCTTCGACATGCGCACGAAGGTCTTCGCGCACGTCCAACGCATGGGGCTCGCGTTCTTCGTGCGCACGCAGACAGGCGCGCTGGTCAGCCGACTCAACAACGACGTCCAAGGCGCCCAGGAGGCCTTCTCCGACGTGCTGTCGACCGTCGTCGGCAACCTCATCAGCGTCGCACTCGTGCTGGTCGCCATGTTCGTCCTGTCGTGGCAGCTGACCCTCGTGGCGCTCGTGCTCGTGCCGGTGTTCGCGCTGCCCGCGCGCTGGCTCGGCCAGCGGATCCAGGCGATCACGCGGGAGGGCTACGACGTGAGCGCCCAGATGAACACGACGATGGTGGAGCGCTTCAACGTCTCGGGTGCGCTGCTCGTCAAGCTCTTCGGCCGCGCCGACGAGGAGGACCGCCAGTTCGGCGAGAAAGCCGGCCGGGTCCGCGACATCGCCATCACGCGCGGGATCTACGCCCGCGTGTTCTTCGTCTCGCTGATGCTGACCGCCGCGCTCGCGACGGCGCTCGTCTACGGCTGGGGCGGCGTCATGGCCGTGCAGGGGCTGCTCGACATCGGCACCGTCGTCGCCCTGACCGCCTACCTCAACCGCCTCTACGGGCCGCTGACGGCGCTCTCGAACATCAACGTGGACGTCCTGACGGCGCTCGTGTCGTTCGAGCGCGTCTTCGAGGTGCTCGACCTGCCGACGATGGCGGCCGAGAAGCCGGGCGCGATCGCGATCCCGAGGGGACCGGCCCGCGTCGAGTTCGAGAACGTCGACTTCTCGTACCCGGCGAGCAGCGAGGTCTCGGTCGCGTCGCTCGAGGCGGTCGGGAGCGTCGACGCGGCGCTCGCGCACGAGGTCCTGCGCAACGTCAGCTTCGCGGCCGAGCCGGGACAGCTCGTCGCGCTCGTCGGCCCCTCCGGCGCCGGCAAGACGACGATGAGCTACCTCATCCCGCGCCTCTACGACGTGCGCGGCGGAGCCGTGAGGATCAACGGGCTCGACGTGCGCGACGCGACGCTGGCGTCGCTGCGCGACGTGGTCGGGATGGTCACGCAGGACCCGCACATGTTCCACGACACGATCCGCGCCAACCTCCTGTACGCGAAGCCGGAGGCCACGGAGGACGAGATGCGCGCGGCGCTGGCCGGCGCGCAGATCATGCCGCTCATCGAGACGTTGCCCGAGGGCCTCGACACCTTCGTGGGCGACCGCGGCTATCGGCTCTCCGGCGGAGAGAAGCAGCGGCTCGCCATCGCCCGTCTACTACTGAAGGCGCCCGACGTCGTCGTGCTCGACGAGGCGACCGCGCACCTCGACTCGGAGTCGGAGGTCGCGGTCCAGCTCGCGCTGAAGACGGCGCTCGCCGGACGGACGTCGATCGTGATCGCGCACCGCCTGTCGACCGTCCGCGACGCCGACCAGATCCTTGTGATCGAGGACGGGACGATCGTCGAGCGGGGCCGGCATGAGGAGCTGCTCGACGCGGGCGGCCTCTACGCCGACCTCTACCGGACGCAGTTCCGTCCGAGGACGGCGGCTGCAGCTCAGGAGCTGCTTCCCGGAGCCCAGGGCTTGGCGACCACGTCGTAGTGTTCGACCGCCACGAGCTTGGCTGAGACCGCCGCACTCGTCTCGCCGCGGATCTCGGAAGCCGCGGCTTCGCTGTCGCGCATCGCCCGCTCGCTCTCCCACAAGGTGATCGTCATCGTCTTCCCGCTGTCCGGGTCGACGAGGTAGTACATCCCGCTCGAACCGGGGATCGCCGCGATCCGCTTCTTGGTGGCCTCGACGCCGGCGATGTCCTTGGCCAGTGTCTCCTTGGGGACCTCGAACCTGCTCACTCTGGCGAACACGGCCCACCTCCCGCCGTAGAACTTCTCGACGAGGGGCTATATCCCCAGGTCGGCAGGGCGAGTCACGGTATCCGGGCGCTACGCCAGATGGAATGCCACCATCACGAAGCCGCTGATCAACGCGGCCATCCACAGCGCCCACACATGGATGCTGAACCGGTGGAACCCGCGCAGGACCTTCTCCTTCTTGAGGCTCAGCGCGATCGTCGCCCAGACGGAGTGGATCAACATGAGCACGACAGCGGTGAGGCCGACGTACGCGTGCAGGTCGCCGCGCCAGCCGCCGGCGATGTTCGTCATGAGCGTGGTGCCGGTCGTGTCGAACACGAGGCCCGTCCAGAACAGCGCGAGGTGCCACGGCTTGAGTGTCGCGGCGGCGCGCTCTCCGAAGACGGCGACGGTGTAGAGCACGGCCGCGAGCAGCATCGCGGCGATGGCGAAGGCCAACATGGCTGACATGGGTCCCGCTTTCTAGTCGGTGGCGAGGGGGCTGTCGGTGGCGAAGGTCGGCTTCAGCGACGCCCAGCCCGAGCCGGCCACATGGGCCGCGATCGAGTCGAGCCAATCGAGTTCGGCGGACACGTTGCGCAGGACCTTGGCGAGCATGAGACGAGGGAAGCCGTCGGGCCCGCTGGCGAAGGCGGAGTCCTCGGTCGCTTCGGCCAACCCGTCGAGCTGCTCCTGCAGCACGACCCGCCGCCTCAGCAGGACGTCGCTCTTGGCCGCGTCGTCGAGGAGGTCGGTGTAGGCCAGCATCCCAAGCAGGACGTCGAACTCGGAGTAGGGAACGGCGCGGACCAGGCTGTCGGCGATCATCATCTCGGCGAGCACGGACCGGCCCATCTCGGTGATGGTGTAGACCTTGCGCGCCGGCAGGTTGCCCGAGCGCTCGCCGGTCGCGGCGACGAGGCCCTCGCGGTCGAGCTTCCGCAGGATGTAGTAGACGTGCTTCTCGGAGAGCTCGACCCACAGATCGGCGCGCGATTCGCGCAGGGTGCGCATGATCTCGTGGCCGTAGGTCGGACGGAGCGAGACGCGTCCGAGGATGAAGAGCTCCTTTGCGCTCGCTCGTTCCATGGGAGGGCCCACCTTCGCTGAGTGGTACGGTTCGTACGACTCAGTACTTTAGTACGATTCGTACCATAGGGCAAGTCCGGACTGGGGCGCCCGGCCGTCCTGAGCGCACCCGCCGGCACCCCGATTTGACCGCCGCCCCGTCTGCGGTGTAGCCTACGCGCCAACCCCGCGGGCCCGCCCGCGGGGTCCACACAAGATACAACGGACGTGAGGGAAGAGGGCGCACGCGAAGCCCGGCCACCCCTCCGATGTCCCCGGCCAGGTCGCCAGACGCGACGGAAGCCGGTCGGTCTCCCGGACCGTTATCAACCGGGGTCATGAGGCCACCCGCGCTGCGTGCGCGGGAGGTGAAGACAGGTGGTACCGCGAGAGACGACCCTCGCCCTGTTGGATAGGGGGGTCGTCTTGTTGTTTCCGGGGAATGCTCCGGAGACGGGGTCTGCGGAAGGCGGGTGAGCGCGATGGGCACTGCGCGTGTGGTCTTCGACCGGTGGGACGGGAGATACGCGGCCGCGATGGCCGACGTGCGCTTTTCCGCGGTGCGCGACCTGTTCGCCGCCGCATCGCGCCCCGATGTGATCTCGCTGTCGGGCGGCATGCCCGACGTCCGCCGTGTCCCGCACGCGCTCGTCGAGAAGGCGGTGCGTGATGCGCTGCGTCACGACGGCGCGTCCGCGCTCCAGTACGGCTCGAGCGAGGGCCGCCGCCCGCTGCGCTCGATCATCGTCGGGCTGATGGGCGAGAGCGGCGCGCGGCTCTCCGAGGACGACCTCGTCGTGACCTCCGGCGCGCAGCAAGGGCTCGATCTGCTCGCAAAGGTCTTCCTCGACCCGGGCGACACCGTCATCTGCGAGGGTCCGACCTACGTCGGCGCGCTGCAGGCCTTCAGCGTCTACCGCCCGCGCGTCGAGTGCATCGAGTGCGACGGGCACGGCATGCGCGTCGACCTGCTGGAGGAGACGCTGCGACGGCTCGGGCCGCGGGGCGCCAAGTTCATCTACACGATCCCGAACTTCCAGAACCCCGCCGGGGTGACGCTGTCGCCCGAGCGCCGGCGCCGCCTGCTCGAGTTGTCGCGCGAGTACGACGTCCCCGTGATCGAGGACGACCCGTACGGCCGGCTGCGCTACGAGGGCGGGCACATCCTCCCGCTGCGCGCGCTCGACCCCGAGGTCATCTACCTGGGCACCTTCAGCAAGATCTTCGCGCCCGGCCTTCGGTTGGGGTGGCTCGCCGCTCCGCGTCCGATCCTGGCCAAGGTGCTGCTCGCCAAGCAGGGCGCCGACCTGTGCGGCTCGTCGTTCACGCAGGCGGTCGCCGAGCGCTACATGACCGGCACGGCGTGGCGCCGCGTACTCGCGGACCTTACGCGGACCTATCACGAGCGCCGCGACGCGATGCTCGACGCACTCGCCGAGCACTTCCCGGCGGACGTGACGTGGACCCATCCGGAAGGCGGGTTCTTCGTGTGGGTCACGCTGCCCGGCCATCTCGACACCAAGCCCCTGCTCGCGGAGGCCGTGGAGCGCGGCGTCACCTTCGTGCCGGGCAGCGACTTCTACCCCTCGGGACAGGGCTCCAACAGCCTGCGCCTCGCGTTCTGCTACGAGGAGCCGGCGCAGATCGCCGAAGGAGTCCGCCGCATCGCCGAGGTGCTCGAGGACAAGCTCGCCCTGTACCACGCGTTCGTCGAGGCGGGCGTCATGCCCGCCGCACCCGCGGCGTCACGACTGGAGGCCTGAGCAGATGAACGAGAAGATCGCGGTGCTGATGGGGGGGCGCTCGCTGGAGCGCGAGGTGTCGCTGCGCAGCGGGGAGCGGGTCTTCGGCGCTCTCAAGGAGCTCGGCTACCGTCCGCTCGCCCTCGACGTGACGCCCGAGTTGGTCGACACGTTGCGGCACGAGCGTCCCGACGCCGTGTACATCGCGCTCCACGGCAAGTTCGGCGAGGACGGGACGGTGCAGGAGGCGCTCGAGTTCCTCAAGATCCCGTACACGGGGCCCGGNNGGCGTGCCGACCCCCGCGTGGGTGACCTTCACCGCCGACGCGTTCAAGGAGATGGGCGCCGCGAGCGCGCTCGACTTGGTTCCGCAGGCGGTCGGCGGGTTCCCCGTGGTCGTGAAGCCGACCAAGCAGGGGTCCGCGCTCGGCCTGGCCAGGGTCGACGTGCCCGAGACGCTTCCCGAGGCGCTCCTCTCCGCGCTGTCGTTCGGCGACGCGGCGATCGTGGAGCGGTGGGTCGAAGGCACGGAGCTCGCCGTATCGGTGTTGGACGGCCCCGACGCGCCGGAGGTGCTGCCCGCGGTCGAGATGGTAGCGAAATCGGGCCTGTTCGACTTCACGGCGATGTACACGCGCGGCGAGACCGAGTACTACTGCCCGGCGCGGCTCGCTCCCGAGACGGCCGAGGAGGTCGCGCGACTGGCGTGCGTATGCCACACGCTGCTCGGGTGTCGCGACGTGAGCCGCGTGGACATGGTGGTCGACGCCGACGGGCGGCCCTGGGTCCTCGAGGTCAACACCAGCCCCGGCATGACGGAGACGTCACTGCTCCCCATGGCGGCCGAGACGGCCGGCCTCTCATTCCAACTTCTGGTCGACAGATTGACGCGGTCTGCGCTCACGCGCCGCGTCTAGGGGTACAGTAATCCTTGCACGGACGGTGGACCTCGAGGCCCTCCGGTCCGCATCCAGAGCTGACCGTCGACGGAGGTGTGTGGCATGTATGACCAGCACAGGCGTGGGGGAAGCGTCTTCGGCGCGTTCCTGTTCGGTGGCCTGGTAGGGGCCATCCTCGGACTGCTTTTCGCCCCGCGTTCAGGCAAGGAGACGCGCGAGATCCTCGTGGACAGGGGTCAGGAGTACCTGGACGAGGCCAAGGGCACGTACGACGACGGGCGCGAGAAGCTCGTCGAGGCCTACTCGACCGCCAAGGACGTCGTTTCCGAGAAGGCAGTGGAGTACAAGGACCGCGTCGGCGAGGTCGCGGAGGTCGTCAAAGAGAAGATCGACGAGGGCTCGCAGGTCGTTCGCACGAAGGTGACCGAGCTGGGCAAGGAGGCCCGTGCCGGCATCAAGTCGGGCGCGGAGGCCGCCAAGGGCGCAGTCGACGTCACCGGCGACAAGGCCAAGGACGCATTGGAGTTCGTCGCCGAGAAGACGGGCGAGTCCGTGGCCGCTCCGGCGGAGCCGGGCGTCTAGGCGACTCCCGACAGACCGTGACCACGCAGGGCCGGGCGCCGCATCGACGGGCGGCCGGCCCTGCTTCTTTCGACGGGACCTGACCAGCATGGTATTCATCGGCGACATAGAGGGGCGCGCGCTGACGGGGGCCGACGGCATCGCGCTCGGCACGATCACCAACGTCCTCTTCCACCCGTCCGAGCCGCGCGCCGTGGGCGTCGCAGTGCGGCCCCCGGCCGCGCTCGTCGTGATCTCCCGCAAGGGGACGTACCTGCCGCTGTCGGTGCTGTCGTTCGGGCCGGAGAGCGTGTCGAGCGATCTCGCGAAGCTCCCGACCGGGCACAAGGCCGCCGAGGTGCTCGGCTTCGACCCCGAGACCACCGTGATCTGGACGGGCATGCCCGTCGCGGACCCGCGCGGCAAGGAGATCGGAGTCGTGAGGGGCCTCGCGTTCGACGAGACCTCCGGCGTGGTCGAACGTCTCGACATCGGATCCGGGACCGTCGCCGACGTCGCCCACGGTCGATACCTGGTGCCGGGCGATGCGATCGTGGGGTTCGGGCAGGGCGCCGTGCACATCACCTCCGAGGTCGGCGA
>PKWR01000163.1 GCA_003133285.1 Coriobacteriia bacterium | reverse complement strand
GGGCGAGGTGGGGGTGGTTACCCCATGTCAGTGAAGCCGAGCCGAAACAGCGCGACATTCGAGCCCCTAGCCGGGTGGGTCCGAGAGCGATGAAGACCAAGGGCTGGACGTTTCGACACATGACGAGGCCCGCGACCTCAGGGTTTCGGGGCCGGATCGTCACGTAGCGGAACGGTGCGCCGAGCGCCACATGCGCGACCGCGTGGCCGGCTTCGTGGTAGGCGGTGCGCTTGCGGTCCGAGATCGTCATAGAGTCCCTCGCGTTGTCCGATCGGCTCATCGCTCCATGCGTCGAAGCCATGATATGGCCGCTGAACGGCCGTGACGCGGACGACGATCGGCTGGATGAGGCCCACACGGCGCACGTGTGCCCGTCTAAGCCGAGGTCTCCCCATCCTCCGCGTTCGCCGGCCGACACCGCCTCGCGGTGGGCGACGTCGAGGGCTTCCGCGATGCGGCGGCGCTCGTCCAGGTGAGTGTAGTGATCGGTCATCCGCATGCTCCCGTGGCCGGCGTGCTTCTGCACGGAGATGTCGGCCACGCCGAGCGAACGGAGGGTCGTTATATTCGAGTGGCGCAAGCTGTGGAGGACGATCTTGGGCAGTGGCGCCAGTCCGTTTGCTTCAAGGTTCGTGTTGGCGCGGTCGATCGCCGGGTACAGGATCCGTCCCCCGCAGGTTCTGGAGGTTCAGTCGGCGGCCTTGCCGCGTCGTGAATACGAGGTCGTCGGGATGCGGCTCTTGTGTCATTGCCTGGTACTCGCGATGCGCCCGCAACAGATCGGCGAGGTGCGGCGGTAGCGTTATCAGTCGCGCCGATCCCTTGGTCTTGGGAGCGCCGATTGTGCGGCGACTCAAGCTCTGGGTGACGCGGACGTCGACGAAGCCGTCGGGCTGGAACATCACGTCGCGCCAAGGTAGAGCTGCAAGCTCGCACCCGCGGACGCCGCCGTAGAAGAGGGTCGCAATGTGGACTCGGAAGTACTCATCGACGAAGCCCAAAACGAACTCGAACTGCGCGGGCGTTAGCGTGCCTCGCTCCGCGTGCTCCACCGTGACCATCCGCACTTTCTCTGCGTTGTTCTCGGTCGAGTAGCCGCTCGCTTGCGCCCACCGGCATAGCGACTTCACCACCTTCTTGACGGTGTTCACCTGCTCGGGCGTCACGCCCTCGTTCCTCTTGCGTTCCGCGTCTGCACCGTCGAACTCGTCGATGCGGGAGAAGAAGGCCTCCCACGTCAGCGGGTCGAGGTCGCCGAACTTGCGCTCCGCGAACGTCGGCAGGATGAAGCGTTCGACGTAGTACTTGTAGTTGGCGATGGTCGCGGGCTTGTACTTGGGCGGCACGTGTGTTGGATGGAAGTGTGCCAGGCGTAGTCATGGATCTTCTCGACAGGCGTTGCGAACCTTGCAAGGGTTTCTGATCGTCGGGTGCACGACCCGATGGTCACGGGTGGGCACCCGAGGGTCTTTCTCGCGTCGGTTGGTCTGGCTTGACTTGAAGCTAGCACTCCGTCTGGCACTGTCGTCCAAACGCGCACCCAGGCAACCGCTGTCAGCCTGGGACCTGTTGCGAGCGCGTGTTCGACAACGACTCGGCGAGCAGTCTGTTCGCGGCTTGGGCGGCGGCCTGCTGTCGCTCATTGAGCTGTCGGTAGAGGCGCCACCGACCGTACGAGACCAGGGCTTCTTGAAGCATGCCGAGCGCCCGGACGCCCTCATCGGTGGGCTCAACGTAGACGGCCCGGTGGTCCAGTGGATCGCTCACGCGCCTCGCCCAGCCCATTGATTCGAGACGGTCCGCAGCGCGGGTCACCGTGCTCGTCGGGAGCGCGAGTGCGAGTGCGACGTCGGTGATTCGGGCGCGATCGCCCGCCTCGTGGACATTCAAGAGGACTCGACACTCGCTGAACGACGTCCGCGCGGCCTGATCGAGCACCGCGTTCACGCCCCTGTATGCTTCGGCGATTCCCGTGACGTATGCGGAAGTCACTGCGGAGACGTGGGTCGTGGTGGCGCACTCGATGCCGGCACCTGCCGATTCGATCGCCTCTCGGAACTGGGCTGCCTGATCCGGGGACAGCGGGCGCGAGACCTCTCCGATGTGGGCGGAGAGCGCGGCATCGACCGTCCGAATACGCTCTTGGCCACCCGGTGTGACCACGAGGGCGATGCGGCGACCGTCTTCCGCCTGTCCGACTCTCTCGATCAACCTGAGCGCCTGGAGATGGTCGGCTGCTTGTGTCACGACGTTCGAGCGCAGGCTGAGCGCGCCGGCAAGATCGCCGATGCGCGCTCGGTCCGGCTGTTCGAACGCCTTGAGGAGGACCCGGTACTGGGTGACGTTGAGACTGCCGCTCTCGGCTACGGTACGGGCGAGCGCCTGGTGGAGGAGCGCCAGAGTAGTCAGAGCTGATGAGTCAAGATCGAGCCGCGCTGGCGCATTCAAGTGCGTTGCCTCCGGAGCAGAACGGAGATGTCGGTTATCCGGGTCCGCCGACGGGTACCAAAGCACATGGTACATCAGTGATGCAACTGATGGTTGCGGCAACGCGGAAGGGAGAAAGCAGAGTCATGAGTGAGGCGCAGATTCGCGGAGGGTACATGGGCAAGCTCCTACGAGTGAACCTCTCGACCGGAGAAGCCGTAGACGAACCGCTGGATATGGAGAAGGCGAAGCTCTATCTGGGAGGGTCTGCCATGGGCGGCAGGATCCTTCTGGAGGAAGTCCCGGCTGAAGTTGGTGCGTATGACGAGGGCAACCGACTGATGTTCCTTGCTGGCCCGTTCAGCGGGACTGCCGTTCCCGGGTCGGGAACGTACACGGTCGTCACGAAGGGCCCGCTCACCAACCAGGCGGCCACCGCACAGGCGAACGGGTGGTTCGGTGCACGCATCAAGGCAGCCGGGTACGACGGCATCATCGTGCAGGGAATCTCCCCCAAGTGGGTGTATCTCGTCATCAACGAGGGTGTCGTCGAGATCCGTGATGCCGGTGATGTGATGGGGATGGACACGCAGGAGACCCAGGCGCATCTGACAGAGGCCTTGGGCCTACCGAAGGCAAGCGTCGCGTGCATCGGTCCTGCCGGCGAGAAGATGGTCAGGTTCGCCAACATCTCCAGCGACTACGGCCACTTCGCATCCACGAACGGCATCGGCGCGGTGATGGGGTCAAAGCGCCTGAAAGCGATCGTGGCGCACGGCACGGCCAAAGTGCCGGTCTATGATGAGGTGCGGTTCAAGGAAGCCGCGAAGGCATGGCAGAAGGGCTGCCAGGAGACCATCATGGGATCCACGGTGAGCGCGGTGGGAACCGGCGGGTTCCTCAGCCCCGCTGCGGTGACGGGCTGGCTCCCGGTCAAGAACTACACCACCACGGTGTTCGATGAGCACCCGCAGTACAACGGGGACGCACTGCGGGCATCCACGGGAAGCACCCGGACTCCCTGCCATGCATGTCCGCTCCACCACTCGACCCGTCTTGAGGTACTGACTGAGCCCTACAAGGGTCTTGTGACGGATGAGCCTGAGTACGAGGGCCTGGCGGGTTTCGGCGCCAACATCGGGGTCACCAACGTCAACGAGACCTTGAAGCTGTGCGACGTGAACGACCGCATGGGCATGGACCTCAAGGAGTGCACCTTCGTCATCTCGCTCGTCATGGAACTCTACGAGGCCGGTGTACTCACAAAGGACGACACGGACGGTCTCGAGCTCACGTGGGGCAACACCGAGGCCGTGCTGGCGCTGCTGCCGAAGATCGCGCACCGCGACGGATTCGGAGATCTGCTCGCCGAGGGCGTCTATCGCACGGCGCTGAAGATCGGTCCCGAGGCGCTGAAGCGCGCGATCTACATCCGGGAGGGCATCGCTCCGCACGTCCACGACGTCCGCGGCATGTGGGGATACCTGATGGGCCAGGTGGTGTCGAACTTCGGATCGATCGAAGGCTTCTCGCCTGCCGACATGCTGCCCGAGGCGGACATCGGTCTCGAGACCCCACCGGAGCGCTTCACCGATCCGCTCGGTCTTGCCGATGCCCAGGCCAAGTGGGCACGGAAGTACGCGTTCGTCGACGCGGCCGGCACCTGCTTCTTCACGACCGTGGCGTTGCCCGGGATGGTCGAAGCTCTCAACGCGCTGACGGGCCTCGACCTCACGGACGCCGACATCCTCGAGGGCGGCTGGAGGCACATCACGACGCTCAAGCTCTTCAACATCAGACACGGCTTCAAGAGGGAGCAGGACACGGCGTCGCCTCGCATCCTCGAGGCCAATCCGGACGGCCCCAACGTGGGTATCAGCGTTGCGAAGGACCTCGCTTCGATGGTCGAGCGCTACTACATGAACATGGGATGGGACGCGGAAGGTCGTCCGACGCAAGCGACGATCGAGTCGCTGGGAATCGCGGTCTGAACAGGATGCTTGGAGTCCACGTCTATCAGCCTGTCGCCAGCCACCTCGGGTACGACAAGCCCGGCGGCTTCCGTTTCGAGGTACCCGTGGAGGGTGTTGTGCGGTTGGCCGACGTGCTGGCCGCGTGCGGGCAGTGTGACGTGGACGTGTCGAAGTTGCTCAGCGGCTACGGCGCAACATGCATGGTCGCCGTGAATCGTGCCTTGAGCACTCAGGGCTTGCAGACCGAAGTAAGGGACGGTGATGAGGTCTCGGTCTTCGGTCTGGTGAGCGGAGGATGACCTGACCGCAGACACCGAGGTCGACTCGCGGGATCCATCCGACGACCGTGTCGGTACCCGCTGTCCAAAGATGAAACGAACGGCCGTCCCTGATGGGGCGGCCGTTCTCGCGTCGCGCCGGCGGCGAGGCGCGGAGCTGCTGATATGGTAGGCACATGGTCAGAGAGCCGCTCTATCAGCGCATCGAACGATCCATCCGAGACCGGTGGGGGTCTGTCGGGCTACTACTGGCTATCGGGGTGCCGGCGGTCGTCTTGTTGGCTGTGGAGAGCATCATCTTTCGCAGCTGGCTGCCGGCCGGCCTTGCCGCATTCGTCGGATTCTCGATGGTCATCCTCTTGTCCTCCCGGCTCATAGTCGCGCGGAGACAGGGCAGAGCGATGCGCAACACGACCGTTCACGGCATCGGGAGTCCATCGAGGTGGCCAGCGCTCGATCGCGCGTGCGTCTCCTACGGTGTCCGAACAGGCTTAGACGCTCCCATCGTCAGGGTGGTCGGACTTCACAGGGATGGCACGCGGAAGAACCGTGTGGATGCCGAGTTGGTCTACATGGGGCCCACGAACCCCGAGACCGGGCTGCGACCGTGTCGTAGCCCCCTTGAGGCGCAGACCGGCGACGTTGTGGCCATCTGCTTCGGTGAGCTGATGCTCGATTCGTATGACGACGACGAACTACTGGCTGTGATGCTCCACCTCACCGAACGTGCCGCGCTGTGGACACAGGCGACCGTCCGCGTATCCAATGGGGCCTGCGAGGCAGACAGCAGGGCACTTCTGATCACGCATGATCATGCCGCGCTATTGAGGGCTTTGGAGAAGTGCGACCTTGCTGTCACCACGCTTCCCCCCTGGCACGGCTTTGTCCGTTTCTCGGACTTGGACCTGACGGCGAGGACGCGAGCCGGGGAGCGCGAGGCCGAGTGGGACTCGCGAAACCGGCTGACGGAGTTGAGAGAGCACCTGATGGCGGCTGGGCTCGATGTGCCGCCCGGTGGCAGCCCGTCTGCTTAGGTGCGGTGAGGTTGCTGGGAGGCTGTCAACACGGTGTCAACAGAAACAGCGCGCAAGGCGTGGAACAGCGGGGACTGAAATGGATATGCCCTCCGGCCAATACGCAGGTCAGAGGGCATATCGTGCACTGAGAGCGACTACCGTGGAAACGCTCGGGACTCGCTCTGGTTATCGTCCGCAGCGTCCGCAGGCGACTGGTCATCGGCCACCCGGGGACCTTGTCGATGGCTTCGACACCCCCACAGCGCCAGCGATCACTGGGGTGCCTTCAAGGAGGGCATGAGTCCGCGAGTCGCGGACGACCTGGACGGCGCGGACGACGGGCCGCAAGGACGGTGACCTTCGGGTTCGACGCCCGAAGGGCGCGCTTCGCGGCCCTTCAGAGTCTGCGGCGATCTCCCCGTCCGCACCCCATCCCACCCGGTTGCGCTTCTCCGTGCCACCCGCGCACCGGGGGACGGTCATTCGACGAACGTCACGACCTCGCCGAGGGGACAGCGCTGGCGCTCCGTGCGGTTCAGCTCGTTTCCCGCGTCCGGATACCCAAGGGCGACTCCGACGACGAAGCGACGGCCTTCCGCTTGGGGGAGCA
>PKWR01000140.1 GCA_003133285.1 Coriobacteriia bacterium | reverse complement strand
GCTCGTCGGCCATGCGGTGGGCCAGCGCCTCGTCTCCCAGCATGATCGGGACGATGGGATGCTCTCCGGGCCGGATGTCGAAGCCCGCCGCCGTCATGCGCTCGCGGAAGGTGCGCGCGTTGCGCTCGAGGCGGTCCCGCAGCTCGGTGGTCTCCGAGAGCATGTCGAGCACGGCGACCGTGGTCGCGGCCACGACGGGCGCGAGCGTGTTGGAGAACAGGTACGGGCGGCTCTTCTGGCGCAGCCACTCGACGATCTCCGCGTGCCCGCTGACACACCCGCCCGACGCGCCGCCGAGCGCCTTGCCGAACGTCGTCGTGATCACGTCGACGCGCCCCTGGACCCCGCAGTACTCGGGCGTCCCGCGCCCGGTGGCGCCCACGAAGCCGGTGGCGTGCGAGTCGTCGACCATGACGAGCGCGTCGTAGCGGTCGGCGAGGTCGCAGATGGCCGCCAGGTCGGCGATGTCCCCGTCCATCGAGAAGACGCCGTCGGTGGCGATGATGCGATAGCGCGCGTCGGCCGCCTGCTCGAGCTTCGCCTCGAGGTCCTGCATGTCCGAGTGCGCGTAGACGAGGCGCCGGGCCTTGGTGAGACGCACGCCGTCGATGACGGACGCGTGGTTGAGCGCGTCCGCGATGATCGCGTCCTCGGGTCCGAAGAAGGGCCCGAAGAGGCCGCCGTTCGCGTCGAAGCAGGACGAGAACAGGATGGTGCTCTCCGTCCCGAGGAACTCGCTGAGGCGCTCCTCGAGCTCCTTGTGGACGGCGAAGGTGCCGCAGATGAACCGCACGGAGGAGGTGCCGAAGCCCCAGCGCTCGAGGGCGGCGTGCGCCGCTTCGACCACGCGGCGGTCGTTCGCCAGCCCGAGGTAGTTGTTGGCGCAGAAGTTCGTGACGGGGCGGGGGAGTCCCTCGCCGCCGGCTTCCGCCGGCCCGGCCACCTCGATGACGGTGCCCTGGGGCGAGACGATGACCCGCTCGCTCTTGAACGTGCTCGCCTCGCGCAGCGCCTCGAGATCGGCGCGCAGCGCGTCCCTGATGCTCCCGTACATCGCTCAGCCCTCCTGGTGTGGCGCCACGTCGAGTACGACCTTGCCGCTCTGGCCGCTGATCATGGCGCGGAAGCCTTCCTCGTAGTCCTCGAAGGGCAGCTCGTGCGTGATCACCGGAGCGATGTCGAGGCCGCTCTGCAGCATCGTCTGCATCTTGTACCAGGTCTCCCAGATCTCCCGGCCGTAGATGCCCTTGATCGTCAGCCCGCGGAACACGACCTCGTCCCAGTCGATGCTGACGGGGCCCGGCGCGATGCCGAGCAGCGCGATCCGCCCGCCGTTGTGCATGTTCTCCAGCATCGACTCGAACGCGTGCCCGTTGCCGCTCATCTCGAGTCCGACGTCGAACCCGATCATCCCGAGCTCCGCCATCGCGTCCGGGATGGTCTTGTTCTTCACGTTGACCGTCCGCGTGGCGCCCATGCGGGTCGCCAGATCGAGCCGGTAGTCGTTGATGTCGGTGATCACGACGTTGCGCGCCCCGACGTGCTTGGCGATGGCCACGGCCATGATCCCGATGGGGCCGGCGCCCGTGATGAGGACGTCCTCGCCGACGAGGTCGAAGGAGAGTGCGGCGTGCGTCGCGTTGCCGAACGGATCGAAGATCGCGGCGACGCGCGAGGGGATCGAGTCCGCGACGTGCCAGGCGTTCGTGGCGGGCAGACACAGGTACTCGGCGAAGCAGCCGTCGCGGTTCACGCCGACGCCCACCGTGTTGGTGCACAGATGCCGCCGCCCCGCGCGGCAGCTGCGGCACACGCCGCAGACGATGTGCCCTTCACCGGACACACGCTCGCCCACATGGAAGCCGCTGACGCCCTCCCCGAGCTCCGCGACGGTCCCCACGAACTCGTGCCCGAGTATCTGGGGCGGGACGATCGTGCGCTGGGCCCACTCGTTCCATTCGTAGATGTGCACGTCCGTGCCGCAGATGGCGACCTTCTCGATGCGGATCAGCATCTCGCCGGCTCCGATGGACGGCACCGGCACCTGTTCGAGAGAGACGCCCGGGGCGGCCGTGGTCTTGACGAGTGCTTTCATCATTCGCGTCATTGCGGTCTGCCTTTCGCCGACGGTTCGGCACTGAGCATACGCGCACCCGCGCCCCCGGACGCGTCGGCGCGGGACAGTGGCCCTGTGCGACAATGCTGCCCATCGAGAGAGTCCGCTAACACGACGAGGAGCCGCCCTCAGATGCCAGACCGTGACGACACGACCCCGGTCTCCTACCGCGATGCCGGCGTGGACATCGGCGAGGGTGCGCGCGCGGTCGACGCGATCCGCGCCGCCGTGCGCTCCACCTACCGCAGCGAGGTCATCGGCGACATCGGCGGGTTCGGCGGGCTGTTCTCCGCGGCGGCGTTCAAGGAGATGGCCGACCCGGTCATGGTCTCCGGCACCGACGGCGTCGGCACCAAGGTGAAGCTGGCCCAGGCGCTGGGAAAGCACGACACGGTGGGCATCGACCTCGTGGCGATGTGCGTGAACGACATCCTCGTCACCGGGGCCGAGCCGCTCTTCTTCCTCGACTACATCGCGACCGGCCACGTCGAGTCCTCCCGCATCGCCCCGATCGTGGAGGGCATCGCGGAGGGCTGCCGTCAGGCCGGCTGTTCGCTGATCGGCGGCGAGATGGCCGAGCACCCCGGCACCATGGAGCCCGATGACTACGACCTGTCCGGCTTCTGCGTGGGCGTGGTCGACCGCCCGAAGATGATCGATGGCTCGACGATCGAGCCGGGCGACACCGTGCTCGGTCTCGCCTCGAGCGGCGCGCACTCCAACGGCTACTCGCTCATCCGGCGCGTGCTGGTCGACGGGCACGAGGACGAGCTCGCGCTCCCGCGCCTCGACCTCGGCGGCAAGACGCTCGGCGCCGCGCTCCTCGAGCCGACCCGCATCTACGTGAAGTCCGTGCGCGCGCTGCTCGCCTCGGGCGTTCGCGTGAAGGGCATGGCGCACATCACCGGCGGAGGACTGACCGAGAACCTCGACCGCTGCCTGCCCGAAGGCGTGGACGCGGTCCTGCACCGCGCGGCCTGGCCGCGCCCGCGCATCTTCGAGCTGCTCGCGGAGGCCACCCGCCTCGACGACGGCGAGCTCTTCCGCACGTTCAACATGGGCGTCGGCCTGTGCCTGGTGCTCGACGCGAAGGACGCGGCGGAGGCCGCGGTCGCCCTGCGCGTCTCGGGCGAGACCGTGTGGGAGATCGGCGAGATCGTCGAGGGCAGCCGCACCGTCCGCTACGCGTGACCCCAGGGAGGCGGCGCTCGTGAGGTTCGGCGTACTGATATCCGGGAGCGGGACGAACCTGCAGTCGATCATCGACGCGTGCGCCGCGGGCCTGATCGTGGGCGAGGTCGCCGTCGTCATCTCGAACCGCGAGGACGCCTACGGGCTGGAGCGCGCGCGCATGGCCGGCATCCCGGCGATCTTCATCGACCCGCGGGCGTGCGACAGCGCCGATGACTACAACCACCAGGTGCGCGAGGCGCTCGAGCTCGAGAGCGTGGAGTGCGTGGTGATGGCCGGCTACATGAAGCTGCTCGGCGCGGAGGTGCTCGACGCCTGGCCCCTGCGCGTGGTCAACATCCACCCCGCGCTCCTGCCGTCGTTCGCCGGTGCGCACGGCATCGGCGAGGCCTTCGACTACGGCGTGAAGATCACCGGTGTCACCGTGCACTTCGCGAACGAGGTCTTCGACCAGGGACCGATCATCGCCCAGGAGGCGGTAGAGGTCCTCGAGGACGACACGCTCGAGGGTCTGGAGGCACGGATCCACGACGTGGAGCACCGCCTCTACCCCGCCGCGCTGGCGGCGCTGGCCGACGGGCGCGTCACCGTCGGCGGACGCAAGGTCCGCGTCGCCCCGGTACGCCGTTGAGCGACAGACTGATCCTGCCCGCGGAGACGCGGCCGCCGATGCCGCTGCGCGAGACGTGCCGGCTGGTCGCGGGTCGCGTGCCGCTGTGGGAGTACCACCGGGCCCGACTCGCCACAGGCGGCTGCGGCTCCGAGCTGCTCGATGAGGCCGCCCGCGTCGTCGAGGAGGCTGCGGCGTCATGGACCGGGCAGGCATCCAGCCGTCTGAGACTGACGCTCGTCGTCACCCCCGACGGCATCGCCGAGGCGACCGTGCAGCAGCGGCTCTCCTCGCTCGACGTCCCCGGCGGTCCGACCACCGCGTTCGTGCAGGTCGACAGGCCGCCCTGGCTGCCGCCCGGCGCGGCCAAGCCCGCCGACCGCTCATGGTGGGACGACGCCCAGCGCCGCGCGCGCTGGGCCGGCGGCCACCAGGCGGTCATCGTCTGCAACGGCACCATCGTCGACGGCGGGACCGCGAGCGTGTGGGCCGTCGCTGACGGCGTTGCGGTCACGCCGCCGGCCCCCGACGCCGTGGCGGGCGTCGCGCGCGCCTTCCTGCTCGACGAGCTCGCGCGTGGCGGCGTCCCCGCGCGCGTCGAGCCGCTCTCCCCGCAAGCGTTCCTCGCCGCCGACGAGGCCTTCCTCACCAACGCCTTCGGCGGCGCGGTGGCGGTGCGCGAGCGGGGCGGCCCCTTCTTCGAGCGGGTCGCCGCCATCTTCGCCGAGTTGTGGTGCTCCTAGGGGAGCCGAGCGGCCGCGGCGCACGCTACAATGAGCGAATCCAGAGGCCCGGCGCTCTTGCGGCGCTGCCGTCCGTTCCTCGAGTGAAGGGTCGTCCTCCAGTGATCGATCAGGTGAAGATCCGCCGCGCTCTCGTGTCCGTGACCGACAAGACCGGGATCGTCGACTTCTGCGCCGCGCTCGTCGGCTTCGGCGTCGAGATCGTCTCCACCGGGGGCACCGCCAAGGCGCTTGGCGACGCCGGCGTGCCGGTCCGCCCGATCGACGACCTCACCGGATTCCCCGAGATGATGGACGGCCGCGTCAAGACGCTGCACCCGCGGGTCCACGGCGGCCTGCTCGCGCGGCGCGACGTCCCCGCGCACATGGCGGCGGCCGAGGAGCACGGCATCGGCATGATCGACATGGTCGTGGTCAACCTCTACGCCTTCGAGGCCACCGTGGCCAAGGAGGGCGTGAGCGAGGCCGACGCCATCGAGAACATCGACATCGGCGGCCCGAGCATGCTGCGCAGCGCCGCCAAGAACTTCGAGAGCGTCACGGTGGTCACGGAGCCCGACTCCTACCACTCGATCCTCGAGGAGATGACCGCCAACGACGGCGCGACGACGCGCGAGACCCGTCGCGCGCTCGCCACGCAGGTGTTCGCCAAGACGAGCGCCTACGACAGCGCGATCTGGATGTACCTGTCCGGCTACAAGCAGACCGCGTTCCCCGAGGAGGTCCGCTTCCGCCTCGAGAAGGTCCAGGACCTCCGCTACGGGGAGAACCCGCACCAGCAGGCCGCGTTCTACCGCTTCATCGACGCCAAGGAGCACACGCTGGCGCGCTCCGAGCAGCTGCACGGCAAGGAACTCAGCTACAACAACATTGTTGACTTGCAGGCAGCCTGGGACCTGGCGCAGGAATTCGATGAGCCGGTGTGCGCCATCATCAAGCACACCAATCCCTGCGG
>PKWR01000117.1 GCA_003133285.1 Coriobacteriia bacterium | reverse complement strand
GCCAAGAAGCCGGCCGTCAAGAAGACCACCACGCCGGCTGAGTCGGCCGAGTAGCAAAAGGGCAGGTGTAGAGAGATGGCCCATAAGAAGGGTCTTGGCTCGACCAGAAACGGTCGTGACTCCAAGCCGAAGATGCTCGGCGTGAAGCGTTTCGATGGCCAAGAAGTGACCACGGGCACGATCCTCGTCCGCCAGCGCGGCACGGCGATCCACCCGGGCGAGAACGTCGGCCGTGGCGGAGACGACACGCTTTTCGCGCTGCAGCCTGGCAAGGTCCAGTTCTCGCGCGGCAAGGTGCACAAGGTCCACATCCGCGTCGAAGCGGCCGAGTAGGCGCCCACACGCGAATCGCAACAGACGACCACGAGCCCCCTGTCACGGCACCTTCCCGCCGCTAGGGGGCTCGCTGCATTCGGGGACCTGATGGCTTCGGCCCTCGGGTCCCGCACCAAGAAACCATAAGGAAGTACCAGCATGTTCGTCGATGAGGCACGGATATTCGTCAAGGCGGGCGACGGCGGCGCGGGCTGCAAGTCGTTCCGTCGTGAGAAGCACGTGCCAAAGGGCGGTCCCGACGGCGGCGACGGCGGACGCGGCGGCAACGTCGTGCTCATCGCCGACGCTGCGAAGTCGACCCTGATCGACTACCAGTTCAAGCGCCACTTCAAGGCGACGCGCGGCACGCACGGCAAGGGCAGCCGCATGGACGGGGCCGTCGGTCCCGACATCATGTTGTCCGTCCCGTTGGGCACGGTCGTGCGCGACGACGAGACCGGGCGTGTCATCTCCGACCTCACGCACCACGGCCAGCAGGTGGTCATCGCACGCGGCGGCAACGGCGGCCGTGGCAACACCCACTTCGTGACTCCGACCCGCCGCGCCCCCGGATTCGCCGAACTCGGCACTCCCGGCGACGAGCGCTGGGTGACGATGGAGCTCAAGCTGCTCGCGGACGCCGCCCTGGTCGGGTTCCCGAGCGTCGGCAAGTCGTCGTTGATCGCCCGCATGTCCGCGGCGCGCCCCAAGATCGCCGACTACCCGTTCACCACGCTCGTCCCGAACTTGGGCGTCGTGAAGACCGGGGACTACAGCTACGTGGTCGCGGACGTCCCGGGGCTGATCGAGGGCGCGAGCGAGGGCCTGGGCCTGGGACACGCGTTCCTGCGCCACATCGAGCGCACGGCGCTCATCCTCCACGTCGTCGACCTCACGGGCGGCTACGACGGCCGGGACCCGATCGAGTCGATCGCGGCCATCGACGTCGAACTCGGCGCGCACGCTTCCGAGCTGGCGACGCGTCCGCAGGTGATCATCGGCAACAAGGTCGATGCCGAGGGCGCGCGTGAGGCCTCCGCCGCAGTCGCGACCTGGGCCGAGGAGCGCGAGATCCCGTACTTCGCCGTCTCCGCCGCCACCGGCGAGGGCATCGATCCGATGATGCGCTTCGTCGGCGAGAAGGTGCACGAGCTTCGCCTGGCCGTGCCGCGTGACACCGCGGAGTACGACGCCGTCTACGTCTACACGCCGCCTGAAGACGAGAACCTCGCGGTCACCAAGACCGCGCCCCACGCCTACACGGTCCGCGGCAGGCATATCGAGCGCATGGTGATCGTCACCGAGATGAACAACGAGGAGGCCGTCTCGCACCTTCAGGCGCGCCTGCGCCGTGCGGGTGTTGAGGAAGCCCTCCACAAGGCCGGTGCGGTGGACGGCGACACGATCACGATCGGCTGGGTCACCTTCGACCTCGAGGCCGAAGGCCTCGAGGAGGAGTAGCTCCGACGCGGAGTCGTAGTGCGCATCCGTTACCATGGTGCGCGAGAGCGGCCGGACACCGGGAGTCTTCCATGAGCCGAGGCAAGCGGATCGTCGTGAAGGTCGGCACGTCCACCCTCACAGGGGCGGACGGGCGCGTCGACCGGGTGTGGCTCGCCGACCTGGCCCGCCAGACCGCCGCGCTGCGTGCAGCAGGTAGCCATGTCGTCATCGTGAGCTCCGGCGCGATCGCGGCGGGCGTGGAGGCCATGGGACTGTCCGGGCGACCCGGCGAGCTGACGGGCCTTCAGGCGGCCGCAGCGGTCGGCCAGGTCCGTCTCATCGGCACCTACGATCAGATCATGGACGCCGAGGGCATGCGCGTCGCGCAGGTCCTGCTCACGCGCCACGACACGGGCCATCGCCAGTCGTACGTCTACGCATGCCGCACCCTCGAGCGCCTGCTCGAGATGGACGTGGTGCCCATCGTCAACGAGAACGACACGACAGCGGTCGATGAGATCCGGTTCGGTGACAACGACACGCTGGCGGCTCTGGTGGGTGTGATGGTCCAGGCCGACCTGGTGGTCCTGCTCAGCGATATCGAAGGGGTCTACGACCACGACCCCGGCGCCGACGAGACCGCGGTCCTCTTCGAGAGGATCGACGAGCTCACGGACGAGATAGTGGCCGCCGCAGGCGGGTCCGGCAGCACGTTCGGGACCGGCGGCATGACCACCAAGCTCGAGGCGGCGCGAATCCTGATGAAGGCCGGGATACCGATGGTCGTGTGCGACGGACACCGGCCGAACGTGCTGCTCGATGCGTTCGCCGGAGAACCCGTCGGCACCTACTTCGCCGGCGGCGAGGGAGAGATCGAGGCGCGCAAGCTGTGGATCGCGTTCGCGCGGCATCCGCAGGGCGTCGTCGTCGTCGATCCGGGCGCGCGCGACGCGCTATGCTTGCGCGGCACCAGCCTCCTGCCGGCCGGCGTGGTCCGCGTCGAGGGCCGCTTCCCGCAGGGGGCGCCCGTCTCCATCGTCGACGAGGCAGGTCTCGAACTCGCTCGCGGTCTGTCGGACTTCGCGTCCGAGGACCTGGAACGGGTCATGGGGCACACGTCGACCGAGATCGCGACCCTTGAACCTGCGCTTGCAGGCCGGGAGGTCGTCCATCGCGACAGGCTCGTCATCCTGTGAGCTGCGCAGCCGCGAAGAAGGAGCAGACCCGATGACCGAGATCACCCAGCTCGCGCTTCGTGCGCGCGAGGCATCGCGCGCCTTGGCGCGGACGTCGACGACGGTGCGCAACGGCGCGCTGGTCGCGATGGCCGCGGCGCTGCTCGCGCACGCCGACCGCATCCTGGCCGCCAACGCGGTCGACATGGAGGCCGCTCGCGTCGCCGGGACCCCGGCGCCGCTGCTGGACCGGCTGATGCTCGACGAAGGCCGGATCGCCGGGATCGCGAGCGCCGTGGAGGCGCTCGCCCGCGAGGTCGATCCCATCGGGCAGGTCGTCTCCGGCCACCGCATGCCCAACGGGATACAGCTTCGGCAGGTCCGCGTGCCGCTCGGCGTCGTCGCGATGATCTACGAGGCGCGCCCGAACGTGACCGCCGATGCGGCGGCCTTGTGCGTCAAGACCGGCAACGCGGCGGTCCTGCGCGGAGGCTCGCTGGCCATCCACTCCTGCCTCGCCATCTCCGACGTGCTCGCCGAGGCCGCGACGAGCGCCGGGCTGCCGGAGCACGCCATCCAGTCGATCACCTCCACCGACCGCGCGGCGGCCGACGAGCTCATGTCGCTGCACGGGCTGATCGATGTGCTCATCCCGCGGGGCGGGGCCGGCCTCATCCGCAACTGCGTCGAGAACTCGCGCGTCCCGGTGATCGAGACGGGAGTCGGCAACTGCCACATCTACGTGCACAGCGCCGCGGACGCCGAGATGGCGCTCCGCATCGTCATGAACGCCAAGTGCCAGCGCCCCGGCGTCTGCAACGCGGCGGAGTCGCTGCTCGTCGACGAGGCAGTCTGCGACACGCACCTGCCGGCGATCCTCCGCGCCCTTCACGAGGCCGGAGTCGAGTTGCACGGCGACGAGCGGACCCGCGCTCTCGGCGTGGGCGACGTGATCCCCGCCACGGAGCAGGACTGGGGCACGGAGTACCTCGACCTGAAGATGTCCGTCAAGGTCGTCGCAGGACTCGACGAGGCGATCGCGCACATCAACACGTACGGTACTCAGCACTCCGAAGCGATCGTCACCGGCGACTACGCGGCGGCCGAGAGGTTCCTTGACGAGATCGACGCGGCCGCGGTCTACGTGAACGCGTCCACGCGGTTCACCGATGGCGGGGAGTTCGGGCTCGGGGCGGAGATCGGCATCTCGACCCAGAAGCTTCACGCGCGGGGGCCGATGGGGCTCGCCGCGCTCACGTCGACCAAGTACCTCGCCATGGGAGACGGGCAGGTCAGGCCGTGAGGAAGACGCCGCGGATCGGCATCATGGGCGGCACGTTCGATCCCGTGCACTACGGGCATCTGGTGACCGCCGAAGAGGCGCTGGTCCAGTTCAACCTCGACAAGGTCGTCTTCGTGCCGACCGGGCGCCCCGTGCGCAAGACGCACCGGCACCTGTCGTCGGCGGAGGACCGCTACCTGATGACCGTCATCGCGACCGCTTCGAACCCGGACTTCGAGGTCTCGAGGATCGAGATCGACCGTCCGGGTGACACCTACACCGTCGACACGATGCTAGCGCTGCGCGACCTCTACGGGCCGCGCGCCGAGCTGTTCTTCATCTCGGGAGCGGACGCGGTGCGTGAGATCCTCACCTGGAAGAACGCCGACCGGTTCGCGGGGCTGTGCACGTTCATCGCGGCCACCCGCCCCGGCTACGACGCCGACCTCGGGACCGACGGGGGGGCCGGGCGTCTGGTGCCGGTGCCCGCCGTGGAGTCGATGGAGGTGCCGGCCCTGGCCATCTCGTCGAGCGACATACGGGACCGCGTCGCCGCGCATCGTCCCATCCGCTACCTCCTCCCGGAGGCCGTGGCCGCCTACATCGAGAAGAACGGGCTGTACCGTGAGACGGTCGCCTGACCCCGTCCGGCGCGCCCGGAAGCTCCTCGCGCGACGCCTGTCGAGACAGTCCTATCAGCACTGCGAGCGCACTGCCGCGATGGCGGTCGAGCTCGCAGAACGCTTCGGCGTCGACGTGAAGGCGGCCGAGCTCGCGGGGCTGCTGCACGACTACGCGCGCGACGAGGACTCCGCCGGGCTCCTCGCCGCTGCCGAGCGCCTCGGGGTGCCGGTCATACCGATCGAGCAGGAGCACCCCGGCCTGTTGCATGCGCGCGTGGGAGCAGCCATGGTGCGCCAGGACCTTCCGGGACTGGGCGAGGCGGTGCTCTCCGCGATCGAGGTGCACACGGTCGGTGGCATGCCCATGTCGGACCTCGACAAGGTCGTCTACCTCGCCGACATGATCGAGCCGTCCCGGGACTTCCCTAGCGTCGAAGACCTCCGCACCGCGTGTGACACCGAGACCCTGGACGAGTGCTTCCGCCTCGCATACGGCAGGACCCTGCGACACGTCAAGGAACGCGGGCGTCCGGCCCACCCGATCTCCGACGTCGTCGTCGGGATGATCGAGCGCGAGACAGGTCGGCCGCTGTTCGATCCGCCGCTTCTTGGAGAGGCGGATGTCGCAGTCGAGCCCGGCACCGACCCCGACCCCGAGCTCGAGCTCGAGNNCCGAGCCCGAGACCGAGCCTGAGCCTGAGCCTGAGGACGAGCTCATCGCCGCATCGGCCACGCATCGTCGCCGCCGCCGCTTCGGACACGCGCGACACCCGCGGGCGGCGGCGTCGCCTGCCGGCACGGGCCGGCGCACATCCCGCCAGCTGCCGCCGGCGCTCGCCCGGGGGCTGCGGACCGTCGGGTCAGTGCTCCTCATCATCGCGGTCCTGATGGGCGCTCTGTGGGCCCTCGCGCTCGGCATCAACAGCTTCGCCCGCTGGAATGCCCGCAGGATCGCCGCGGCCGCCGGCCCTGTCCTGACCGCGTCCGAGAACCTGCTCGTGATCGGCGTGCAGGACGGCGTGGCGGTGGGCTTCACCGCGTTGAAGGTGGAGCGTGGCAAAGACCGGGTCCTCGGCATCGCGATCCCCGAGGGGGCCTTCGTCGAAGTGCCGGGGCAGGGCTTCGAGCGCATCGGCGAGAGCTTCACGGCAGGCGCCGCAGTGAGCGAGGCGGCCGTGTCCAACTACTTCGCCGTCCCGTTCTCCAAGTACGTGGAGGTCGACAACGAGACCTATCAGGCCCTGCTGCAGAACCAGAACATCGGTGCGATCACCGGGAAGATCGTCGCGACCGACCTGACGACATCCGAGCGTGCATCGCTGACGGCCTTCCTCGGAAAGGTGGACGTCAAGGACGTGTGGATCGTGCCGCTGCCCGTGAAGGCGATGACGGTCGGCACCGCGCGCTACTACGAGCCGCAGAGCGCGGAGGTCGCGGACCTGCTGCTTCAGTGGTGGGGCGTCCGGGTGGACCAGCAGGAATCGCGCCCGCGCGTGATCGTGTACAACGGTGTGGGCACGCCCGGCCTCGCGAGCGAGGCGGCGCAGCAGCTGATCCGTGCGGGCTTCCGTGTCGTGGACAGCGGCAACGCGGATCACTTCGGCTACACGACGACCTCCATACTGGTCTATCATGCTCCGACCAAGGCCCAGGCCATCCACGACGCACTCGGCGTCGGATCTATACAGATGCAGTCCGCCCCGCAGGACCTGACGGACATGATCGTGATCATCGGCGCTGACTATCTACCGCCTGTCAGCACCCCCTCGACAGTACCGACTGAAGGAGCACGGTGACTATCACCTCGAAAGCAGATATCGAAGCCCTCGTAAGGATCGCCGCGAACGGAGCGGCCGAGAAGAAGGCGATGGACGTCATCGCCATGTACGTCGCGGAGACGCTTGTCGTCACCGACTACTTCCTGATCGCCACGGGTTCGAACGACCGCCAGGTCCATGCCATCGCAGACTCGATCGAGGATGCGCTGCGCGAGGCCGGAGTGAAACCGCGCGGCCGTGAGGGCGAGCGCGAGATGAAGTGGATCCTGCTGGACTACGGCGACTTCGTCGTCCACGTCTTCCAGCCGGACGAGCGCGGCTTCTACCGCCTCGAGAAGCTGTGGAGCGACGCGCCTGTCCTCGCCCTGCCGGCCGAAGTGGCCAACGTCACCGCTCACGCGACCGAGACGGACTCGGAGGAGACCAGCCCGGATCAGCAGGCGTGAGCGACGCCGCTCGCCGTTGGGCCGTGAGCTTCGCCCTCGTCGCCGTAGCCGCGGTATGGGGAACCACGTTCGTGATGGTCAAAGAGGCCGTTGCGGACTACCCCGTCTACTCGTTCCTCGGCCTGCGCTTCGCTGTGGCCACGATCGCCTTCGTCGTGCTGTTCCCGTCGACGCTGCGGCGCATCGACCGCGACGTGATCCGCGTCGGCCTCATCGCGGGCGTGTTGCTGACAGCCGGATACGTGTTTCAGACCCTCGGCCTCACGCTCACCAGCCCCGGTCGCGCCGCGTTCATCACCGGGATGTTCGTCGTGATCACCCCGTTCATGCAGGCGGTCATCCTTCGACGCGTGCCGAAATGGACAGCGTGGGTGGGGGTGGCCTGCGCGGTTGTTGGACTCTGGCTCCTGTCGGGCGGAGGAGGGGGCGCCGGGTGGAACGCGGGTGACACGCTCGTGTTGCTGTGCGCCGTCGCCTACTCGGGCCACATCATCGTGCTCGGGTCGATCGGGCGCGGACACGACATGCGCCCGCTGACTTTCGTGCAGCTGCTCACGGTGACCGTCTCATGCAGCGTCGTGGGGTTCGTGACCGAGCATCCGCCCGCACCGACCAAGCCGTCGCTGTGGGTCGCGCTGCTGGTGACCGGCGTGCTCGCCTCGGCGGTCGCCTTCGCGGTGCAGACATACGCGCAGAAGCATCTCTCACCGACCCGGACCGCGCTCATCCTGATCTGCGAGCCGGCGTTCGGCGGCCTCTATGCCTGGTACGCGGTGAAGGAGAAGCTCGGTACCGCCGGGATCCTGGGCGCTGTGCTCATCCTCGCGGGGATGGCCGCGAGCGAGGTCCTTGCCACCTTCGTCGCCGCACGCGGCGAACGGAAGGTCCTCGAGGTCGCCATCGAGGGACCTCCCGCCCAGATCCTCGAGGCTGAGGAACCGTAAGAAGGTGGGCCCACGCGGTTGACCGTGTCGGGTGCCGTTCGTATACTGTCCCTCGCGCCCTCACCCGGGCCGCCCAGATGTGGGGCCATAGCTCAGCTGGGAGAGCGCTTGGCTGGCAGCCAAGAGGTCAGGGGTTCGATCCCCCTTGGCTCCACCAATAGTCTGTTACTCAAACCATGTGCCAGAGAAAGAGCCGACTGGCACCGAGCACGACGGTTTGAGTCGTTAGTTTTACGAATGAGCCCACTCAATTGAGTGGGCTCATTCGTGCTTTCTGGGACTTGCGATTGCTGGTGGCGACAGGCAGTGCGCAGCTCGGGTCCGAGCAGCACGTCAAACGGCGGCGCGAGCTCAGGAGTCAAACTCGTGTCGGAGTTGACCAGGATTCGTTTGAAGAAGACTTGGTTGAACTGTCTCCTGATGTGGTCCGGTGCCGTCTTGTACGCGAGGGCACAGTTCACGGTGAGATCGAGCGCCGCCTGTAGGTTGCACTCGATGACATCGAAGTGGACGTTGCTAGCGTCGAGCTTGCCCGCTATTTCGAGCAGTCCGGTCGCGATGCGATCCTGTTCCTGCTTGAGCAGTTCGAGCGGAATCGCGCCTTCGTAGTGCGCCTGCATGAGTTTGTCGCGCTGACGTTCCAGTTTCTCCTGCTGCCGCTTGAGGTCGCGTCGCTCGACTGCAGAGTCGGCGCGCGCGGCCTTGAGCTCCTCGATGAGCATAGCCTCGACTGTGATCCGGAACTCAGGGTCGAGGGCGATGTGCTTGTAGTGCTCCTCGATGCGGGCTTCGACCTCGTCGATGAGAACGGCCTTCTGCCGACAGTCGGTGCGCTTGCTGTGCCGCCCGGAGCACATGAAGTATGGGTAGTAGACGCCGGAGCGGGACTTGGATATCTGCACAAGTAGCCGACATCCGCAGGTCCCGCAGTAGACCGTGCTCTTCAGGTAGTGAGGATGATCACGGGTGCGTTCCCCATTGACGTGGGCAGCGAGCATGTCTTGCACGCGCTGCCAGAGCTGTTCATCAATGAGCGGCTCGTGCTTGCCGGGATAGAGGGCACCCTGGAAAGGGACACAGCCCTTGTAGTACGGGTTCACGAGGAACTTGTTGAGTTTGCCCTCGTTGATTGGCGTGGATGGCACGCGCGGGGTGGAAAGCGTTGTCAGCCCGCGCTCGGAGAGGTGTTCGGCAAGCGCCGAGATGGTCCAGTCACCCGTGGCATAGAGCGCAAAGCCGAGTCGGATGAGCGGCGCGCGCTCCTCATCGATGGCGACTGTGCGAATCTCGCGCCCCTCGCTATCCGCAGTGCGGATGTTGCGGTAGCCCAAGGGTGCTTTGCTTATCGTCCCGCCACCGCGGACCTTCTGGGTCATTCCTTTCATGACTTCGTTGGCAAGGTTTCGGGAGTAGAACTCGGCGATGGATGACATGATCCCGTGGAGCAGCATCCCGGATGGCGTCTGGTCGATGCTCTCGGTGGTGGATACGAGCCTGACGCCCGCTTTATCGAGTGCCTGGTTGATCTCAACGTCATCAGCCCGATTGCGTGCCAAGCGGTCTACCTTGTGGACGATGACGTAGTCGACGGGGTTTTCCGCAACGTACTCGAGCATGCCCTGGAGCTCGGGACGGTTCGTGGTCTTGGCAGACGCACCACGGTCGACGAACTCCTTGACGACAAGCGCCCCGAGGGACGCGGCCTTGTGCTTGTTGGCTTCGCGCTGGGCGGGAATGGAGAAGCCTTCGGCTTCGCCGCCGCGGTAGGCCTGGCCGCGGGTGGACACGCGCAGGTAGGAGACAGCGACCTTGGGGGTGAGACCTTGAGCGAACATCTCCGCGAATGGTGCTGTGGGTGCTGTAAGTGTGTTCATGGATGAGTTTCCTTCATTTACCTCCTTCAACATGTACCTCTGTTCGCCAACATCATCAAGGGCTTCCGGGCCGCCACCCCCGTTGCGGATTTCGCTGGTCACAGGCGGTGTTTCTTGGTCACGCATGAGGGGTGCTCTCTGTTCCCGTGGGTGGTGTGGTTTCGCAGTCAGACCCGCTCTGGATGAGTGCCTCAAGTTGGTCGAGCGTTATCACGGTGAAGAGTCCGGGGCTGATACCGTCGTAGCGTCGCAGGCGCGACTCGATGGTCTCCTTGCGTCGCAGCGTCGGCACGATCCAGACGACTGCCGGGAACAGGCCACCAAGCCGTCGTTGCTCGACTCCACTGCGCCGATACTCTTGGTAGTTCAGGCACGCGCGGATTACGCGCGAAGGTGGTTCGGTCGCCAGGTCGACTTCGAAGAACCAGTGATCTTCGAACTCACCTGTGGCGGTGACGATGGCGAGGTCCGGCTTAAGCCGCGCT
>PKWR01000121.1:316-7480 GCA_003133285.1 Coriobacteriia bacterium | reverse complement strand
GTTGAGGGGTGCGAAGGGAGCATAGCACGGCCTCCCGGCCTCGCACGGAGGCCGGGAACCGGCCAATCCGATACCGTTGCCGACTAGGCCCGCGGAGCGATATCGGGGCCTGCGTCGTTCGCGACCCGGATGCGGTGGACCCGCCACAGGAGCCAGATCCCGCCGAGCAGCACGGGGACCGACAGTACCTGGCCCATCGTGATGCCGCCGGGCAGGAAGCCGATCTGGATATCGGGCTCGCGGAAGAGCTCGACGAAGATGCGGAAGACCGCGTAGAGCGTCAGCAGCCAGCCCGTGATCTCCCCCGCCGGACGCTCCTTGCGCGCGAGCCACAGCATCACCCCGAACAGCACAAGGCCCTCGAGCGCCGCCTCGTACAGCTGGGAGGGATGGCGCGGCAGCGGACCGCCGTTGGGGAACACCACCCCCCACGGTGCCGTGGTCACGCGTCCCCACAGTTCGTCGTTGACGAAGTTCGCGATCCTGCCCAGGAACAGCCCGATGGGTGCGGCGATCGCGCCCGCGTCGGTGAGGCGCAGGAACGGCACGTGGTACCGGCGCGCCACCCACACCCCGGCGAGCAGGACGCCGACGAGGCCTCCATGGAAGGACATCCCGCCGTCCCACATCTGGAGGATGCGGACCGGTTCGCGCCAGTAGACGCCTGCTCCGTAGAAGAGGACGTAGGCGAGCCTGGCGCCGCCGATGACCCCGACGACGGCCGCGAGCACCGTGGTCGCCCTGCCATCGGGGCCCAGGCCGAGATGCCAGCGCTCATCGAGCCGCGTGAGGATCCACCAAGCCGCCAGGAACGCGACCATGTAGGCGAGCCCGTACCAGCGGACCGCGAGCGGACCGATCCGGAAGGCGACCGGGTCGATGTTCGGGAACATGAATGCGGCCATCGCCGGTCCTCCTCTCAAGACGTTCTCGCGGTCTGGGGCGCATCAGAGCGCCACGGACACCGGCTCCTTGGCCACGGCCTCGATCTCGAAGTAGACGCGCTCGCGGAAGCCGAAGACCGGAGCGAGCATGTTGGCCGGGAACTGCTGGATGGCCATGTTGAGGCTCATGACCGAGTCGTTGAAGAACTGACGGGCGTAGGCGATCTTGCCCTCCGTGTCGGTCAGCTGCGCCTGCAGATCGAGGAACGAGGCGTTCGCCTTGAGGTCCGGGTAGGCCTCGGCCACGGCGAAGAGCGTCTTCAGCGTACCGGTGAGGGCGTTCTCGGCGGCGCTCCGCCCCTCGGTGCCCTTCGCGGACATCGCGGCGTCGCGCGCAGCGACGACCCGCTCCAGCGTCTCGCGCTCGTGGGCGGCGTAGCCCTTCACCGTCGCGACCAGGTTCGGGATNNTCGATCTGCGCCCACGCGTTGTCGCACCGGTTCCTGAGGGTGACCAGACGGTTGTAGATGACGACCACCGCGACCGCGACAACCGCGAGCGCCAGGACGATGACACCGGCGATCCAGCCCATTCGTTGCTCCTTGTCCCGCTTCCCTCGGACGCGTTCGTCCCCTCGCGCGGACCCGCGGCGACTAGGATACACTTCGCGCCGATGACGGGCGGCGCATGCCCGCCCTGCCCCGAGGAGGACCGCCCGCCGATGTTCCCCCTGCGCGACGAGAACCCCACGTCCCGGTTCACGTGGGTCACGTGGGTGATCCTGGCGGCCAACGTCGCCGTCTTCGCATGGGAGCTGTGGATCCAGGCGACCGCCGGAGACAGGGCCCTGGCCGCATTCGTCGGCGCATTCACCTTCAACCCCGCCGCGCTCGCGGCCGCTCCCCTCTCGCCGGGCGTATGGCTGACGATGTTCACGGCGATGTTCATGCACGCGGGCTGGGTCCACCTTGGCGGGAACATGCTGTACCTTGCGATCTTCGGCAACAACGTCGAGGACCGCTTGGGACCTTGGCGATTCCTCGCGTTCTACCTCGCCTGCGGGGTCATCGCGGCGCTGGCGCAGTCGTTCGCGACAGGCTTCCCGGCGGAGCCGGTGCTCGGCGCGTCCGGCGCCATCGCCGGAGTCCTGGGCGCGTACCTGCTGCTCTACCCCCGGGCGCGGGTCGTGACCGCCGTGTTCGTGATCTTCATCCTCGAACTGGCGCGCATACCCGCCTGGATCGTCATCGGCGTGTGGTTCGTCCTGCAGCTGGGCGCCGGTATCGCGACGATCGGGCCCGGTCAGCCGGCGTCAGGAGTCGCGTACTTCGCACACGTGGGAGGCTTCCTGGCGGGGATGCTCCTGATCGCGCCCGCCTGGCTCGCCGACCGGAGTCGCACCAGGTTCGCCGGCTGGCGGTGAGCCGCGCGAACGTCAGCGGCCCGCCCCGGTGTCCAGGAACTCGACCATCGACTCCACCGTGTCGACCGCGGCGAGCTCCCGCCTGAAGTACTCGACGTAGGCGTCGATCCTCTTGGACTCATCGGGGTCGTCGGCGCGGTCGCCCTCATCCGACCCGTGCTCCCCGGGAACGGCCCACGCTTCGGCATGCCCCGACTGCAGGTCTCCCCATGCGTCACCCAGGAGCCCCGCGAGGCCGGGCGGCACCTCGGCGCGAACGGCGATCGGAGCGCCGCACACCGGGCAGGTGAACGCGACCTCGACGTCGGAACCGGAGCGCACGATGACCGTGGTGATGTCGTCGATCGATACCTCGACCGCGCCGTCCACCGCGCACCACACCGTGAACCTCATCGCTCCCACCTCCTGCGACTCTCTGTATCGATGATACCCTCAGTGCCACGAAGGCATGTAGTATCCTCACGCGCATGCCACGATCGACCGCCGCCGCCTCTTCCGCGCCCACCCGCCGCTCGCTCCTGCTGCGGGGCGCGCGCCTCGGCCTGCCGATCTTCCTCGGTTACATGCCGGTCGGCGCCGCCTTCGGGCTGGCCGCTACCGCGGCCGGGTTCACCGTTGCGCAGGCGACCGCCTGCTCGGCCCTCGTCCTCGCGGGCGCGGGACAGTTCATCGGCCTCGCCGCCCTGACCGCGAGCGGCAACCTCACGGCGGCGCTGGTGGCCACCGGTGTCGTCAACCTGCGCTACCTGCTCTTCTCGGCGACGATGGCCCCGCACCTGAAGGGGGTGCCGCGCTGGCAGCAGGTCGCCCTCGCCTTCACGCTCACCGATGAGACGTTCGCGGTCAACATCGCCGACGCGCGCGAAGGCCGCGCAGACCGCTTCTCGATGACGGGCGTCGGCGCCGTCGCATGGATCGGCTGGACGCTCGGCACCGCGATCGGCGCGACCGCGGGGAGCGCCCTGGGCGACCCATCGAGGTGGGGCGTCGACTTCGCGATGCCCGCCATGTTCGTCGCCCTGCTGGTCGGACAGGTCACGGGGCGCCGCGAGCTGATCGCCGGAGCGCTCGCCGCGGTGACGGCCCTGGCGCTGTCCACCGTCATGCCGGGCCAGTGGCCCGTGGTGGTCGCCGCCATCGCAGCGGCGAGCGTCATGACGGCGGTGCCCGCATGAGCCCGACACTCGCCTGGGGCCTCGTGATCGGCATGGCCGTCACCAACATCGTGATCCGGCTCGTACCGATCGCGGCGCTCTCCCGCCTCGAGCTTCCGCCCGTCGTCCACCGCTGGCTCAGCTACGTGCCCGTGTCGGTGATGGCGGCCATCGTCGCGACACAGGTCCTTCGCCCCGGCGGGCAGTGGATGTTGCGTCCGGACAACCCCTATCTGCTCGCGTCGGTGCCCACGGCGCTGGTGTTCCGCTTCACGCGAAGCTTCCTGGGAGCGACCGCCGCGGGCATCCTGTCGTTCCTCGCCCTGCGCTACCTGCTCGGGGTAGCATGACCCGGAGGCGCATCACCCGGAAGATGCGCACGACTGACCAAGGAGAGGCGCCGTGGCACGTGTCAGCCCGTTTCGCGCAGTCCGCTACCCCGTAGCCGCAGGCACGGACATCACACCTCTCACCGCCCCGCCCTACGACGTCATCTCTCCCTCGCTGCGCGAGGACCTGCTGTCGCGCGATCCGCACAACGTGGTCGCGCTCGAGCTTCCGGAAGGTTCGCTCGACCCCGCGGCGCGCGACAACCGCTACTCGGTCGGCGGACAGCGGTGGCGCGGCTGGCTGTCGTCGAGGATCCTCGCGGCCGACCCCGATCCCGCGGTGTACGTCATCGAGCAGAGGTACCTCCACGGAGGCAAGGAGATCGCCCGCCGCGGCTTCGTGGCGGCTGTCGGTCTCGAGCCGTTCTCGGCGGGCGTGGTGCTCCCGCACGAGCGTACCCTCCCGAAGGCCATCGACGACCGCCTCAACCTGACGCGCGCGACGGCGGCGAACCTGAGCCAGGTCTTCGGGATGTTCCCGGACCCGGAGCACTCCACGGACCGGCTCATCGAACGGGCCATGCAGACGCCACCGCTGGCCACGGCGACCGACGACGAGGGGGTCGTCTCGACCCTCTGGGCCCTGAGCGACCCCGCCGACCATGCCGCCCTCGCCGCGGTCATGGCCGACCGCCCGATCTTCATCGCCGACGGGCACCACCGCTACACCACCGCGCTCGCGTATCGCGACGAGCGCGTCGCGGCCGAGCCCGCAGGCGTCGTCGCCACCCGCCGCGCGTACGAGACGGTCATGATGGCGCTCGTGAACATGGACGACCCGGGACTGGTCGTGTATCCGACGCACCGGATCGTCGACGCGCCACAGCCGCTCGACCCGACCGCGTTCCGGAAGGCCCTCTCCGAGCGGTTCGAGCTCAGCGAGATCCCCCCGGCCGGCCATCCGGGTGACGTCCTGTCCGCAGCCGCCGGTCGGCCCTCGTTCATCGTGCGGACCCGTGACGGCCTCACCCTGCTCGCCCGGCTGCGCACCGACGTCGACCACTCGGCAGCGTTCCCGGCCGGGACCTCGGAATCGTGGCGCAGCCTGGACGTCGCGGTGCTGCAGGAGCTCATCCTGTCGCCGCTCTTCGACGTGCACCCCGACCGGCCGGAGACGCTCGACCGGCTCACCTTCTCGAAGGACGCGCACGCGGCGCTCGCAGCCGCGCACGAGCACGACGCGGTCTTCCTCCTCAACGCGACGCGCATGGACCAGGTTGCTGCCGTCGCCACGGCGGGCGAGACGATGCCCCAGAAGTCGACGTACTTCTATCCGAAGCTGCTGTCGGGGCTGCTCTTCAAGTCGCTGGAGGATCTCTAGCGCCCTGGCGCGGTCCCGTCGGCCGACACGCGCCGCGCCCCGACGCCCTCGACGGAGCGCTCGATGAAGCGCGGACATACGGCTCCGAGGCGACACTCCCCGCACAGCGCGTGCGCGGGATGACACCACTGGCGTCCGACGAGCCACGTCGCGAGGTCGAGGCTTCCGGGCGCTGCGGGGCACGCCTCTGCCGCCGCGCGATCGATGTCGCCGGGGGTGTCGCGGTCGACCAGCCCGCTGCGCAGGAAGACGCGCCGCACCTGGACGTCGTAGGCCACGCTGCCGCATTCCAGCCCCCGCACCTCCACACCGAAGTGGCGCGTCAGGATCTCGACGGCCATCGCCGCCTTCTTGCGCCCGATCCCCCGGAAGGCGGAGAGTCGCTCCGTCAGCTCGATGGCGGTGGGAGCGCCGGCCCATATCGCCGACGCGTCGCCGCCGTAGCGATCGAGAAGGCGCGCGGCGGCGTCGCTGGTCCAATGGGCCATCGTGTGTTTGAACCGGTGGAGCGCCGGGCGACGGCAGACGGCCTCGTCGACCGCTCCCCTCTCCAAGGCGAGAGCGCGCAGGTCGAGGTGGCCTAACCGCTGGCTCAGCAGGTACGGCCCGGCCCACGCGCGCTCGGCCGGCACGCCCTGGGTGAAGAGGACAGCGAGCAGGAAGGCCTCGGGTGAGGACTTGACCAGAGCGTCGGCCTCGGGGATGTCGGTGAACGCGCCGCCCACCTGCGCAGCGTCCTCGGACGCGAGCTCGGCGCCGTAGGCGGAGAGCGCCGCGGCAACCGCCACCCGGGTCTCCGCGTTCGCGCGCACCGGCTACTCGGAGACGGGCATCTTGGGGCCGTTCGTGAGGAAGAACTCGCAGTAGGTGCAGTTCTCTTTGATCGCCGTGCGGCGGTCGATCGAGGGGTCGAAGATCATCGCCGGGTCCCAGGTCAGGACGTGGCTCGCGCGGTCGCACGCGGCGAAGGCGCATTTGGCCGGGCACTTGTCGGTCGGGACGTCATGCGGACAACGGGACTGCATCTCCTCGTCGCACCCACGCTGCTCCCAGCACTTAGCCATGTGCATCCTTTCGTTCTATACTTGCGGCCGCGCCATCGTAGCACCTAAACGGCGCGTCGCCGGCCCGCTCCTGGTGTGGAGTGGGCCGCGCGCCGAAGACGGCAGCAGGCATTCCGCGCAAGGGAGCATGGCAGCGTGACGCGTCCGAAGAACGAGCACTACGACACCATCGTGGTCGGGGCGGGACCCGCCGGCATCATGGCGGCGCTGCACGCATCCGAGCGCGGTGATGTGCTGCTGGTCGACGCGGCCTCCCTCCCCCGCGACAAGAGCTGCGGAGGCATGCTCCACGACCTGAGCCTCGATGCCCTCGCCCCCTACGGCGACGTGCCGGAGAGCATCGTGGTGAGTCCGCGCACCGTCCGATTCCGCTACGTGGACTGGGACCGCGACATACGCAAGCCCACCACGGTCCCCTTCCTGAACGTGGAGCGCGCCGGGTTCGACGACTGGCTCGTCTCGCTGCTGCCCTCCTCCGTCGAGGTCGCCGGCTCATGCGCCCTGACCGGCTTTCGGCAGGACACTGACGGCGTCGACGTGGACTGCAGGACCGGCGACGAGGCTGTGACCCTGCGCTGCGCCAACCTCGTCGGGGCGGACGGTGCACGCTCGGCGGTCCGCCGTGCGCTCGGCGCCGGCGCCACGAGCACCTACGTGACGCTCCAGGACTTCGTGGAGCTCACGGGCGACATCGAGCCGTTCTTCGACTGCATCTACATGCGCAGCCTCGGTGACGAGTTCGGCTACGGCTACATCGTCCCCAAGGGCGGTCACGCGCTCGTCGGGTCCGTCTTCTACCCGAAGACCAAGCGCCCCTGGGAGAAGGCCGACCGGCTCCTCGAGATCCTGCGCGCGGCCATGCCGCAGCTCGGCGAGAGCACGAAGCGCGAGGCCTGCGCGGCACTCTATCTGCGCGCGAACACCGACGT
>PKWR01000121.1:0-163 GCA_003133285.1 Coriobacteriia bacterium | reverse complement strand
GCGCCGATCGTCAGCCGGATCACCCAGGGGCTCTGACGTTCCCCAGGGCCCCGCGATCCACCGCCGACGCAAGAGGCGCGCCCCCATGGGCGCGCCTCTTCCTGTCCCTGCCGGCGACGGGGGCCTACTGCCCGAGATGCGAGCGGCTCGCGGTCGGGTCGGT
>PKWR01000201.1 GCA_003133285.1 Coriobacteriia bacterium | reverse complement strand
GAGTAGATGTCGTGGTGCGGGGCCGGCGAGATGGCGTCCGTGCCCTGCGGGATCATGCGGGTGGTCGAGACCTCCTTGTTGATCTTCTCGCCGGGCAGGTGCCCGCCGATGCCGGGCTTGGCGCCCTGGCCGACCTTGATCTCGATGGCGACGCCGCGCTTGAGGTAGTCGGGGTTGATGCCGAAGCGCCCCGAGGCCACCTGCACGATGACGTTATCGGTGTAGGGGTACAGGTCGGCGTGCAGGCCGCCCTCGCCGGTGTTCATGGTGATGCCGAGACGGCTGGCGGCCATCGCGAGCGACTTGTGGACGTTCAAGGACACCGAGCCGTAGGACATGCCGCCGAACATGATCGGCGTGGTCAGCTCGATGTTGTTGGTCATGCCCGCGCCCTCTTTGAGGCGCACGCCGCCCTCGCCGTCGGACTCGACCTCGACCGCGTCGGGCTTGCGCCCGATGTACGTGCGCAGCTCCATCGGCTCGCGGAGCGGGTCGATGGAGGGGTTGGTGACCTGGCACGCGTCGAGGACCAGGTGATCGAAGATGCGCTCGTAGGGCTTGTCGTTGCCCATGGAGGTGAGCATGACGCCGCCGGACTCGGCCTGGCGCCACACGGCCTTGCGGAGGGCCGGCGACCAGTTCTCGTTGTCGCGGAACGCGAGCTCGTTCTTCTTGATCGTGATGCAGTGCGCCGGGCAGTAGGTCACGCAGCGGTGGCACGCGCGGCACTTGCTGTCGTCCGGGATGGGCCGCTCGTTGAAGTCGTAGACGCCCCAGCCGCACTGCTGAACGCAGCGGCCGCACTTGTGGCACTTGTCGTAGTCGATCTCGACCTTGAACTCGGGCTGGATGAAGGTTGCGGGCATGGGTTATGCCACCTCCGCGGGCTCGCACGAGTCCAAGACGCCGGTCACGGCGCAGGAGATCTCGCTGGGGGACGAATGCAGGTCGCCGTGGATCGGCCAGTCCATGCCGCGGATGCGGGCGACGACCGGCTCGCCGGCCTTCGGCGCCCACAGGGAGTCGGGGTCCGGCATGATCTGGCGGATGGCGCTCTCCTCGCTGGCGACCACGAGCACGTCGCCCTTGCGGGCGGCGATGAGCGGACGCAGCTTGATGCGGTCGTTGAGGGCCACCATGCCGCCGTTGAAACCGAGCACGATGGCGAAGGGGCCGTTGAGCATCGCGGAGCCGTAGACCGCCCGCAGCGAGGTCATGAGCTTGCGCTCGGCCTCGGGCATGCGGTCGATGTCCTCCCACAGCGGCGGCGCGAGCGCCTTGCAGGCGAGCGCGAGCGGCAGCTTGTGGCGGCGCAGCAGCAGGTCGAACAGGTAGGCCGCGACCTCGGTGTCGGTGCCGAGCGTGCACTTGTAGCCGAACTGCTCCAGGTAGCGGGAGTTGATGCCGTAGCTGGAGATCTCGCCGTTGTGCACGATCGACCAGTCGAGCAGCGTGAACGGGTGCGCGCCGCCCCACCAGCCCGGGGTGTTCGTCGGGAAGCGGTTGTGGCCGACCCAGGTGTGGCCCTCGTACTCCTCGAGCTGGAAGTAGTGGCCGATCTCCTCGGGGTAGCCGACGCCCTTGAAGGCGCCCATGTTCTTGCCGGAGGAGGCCACGAACGCGCCGTCCACCGTGGAGTTGATGAGCATCACGACGTGGACGACGAAGTCCTCGGCGGTGACCTCGGCGGCCTCGAGCCTGGCCGGGTACGGCTGCAGGAAGTAGCGCCACAGCAGCGGCGCGTCGGTGATGCCCTTCACGGGGCGCGTGGGCATCGGCTCGGCGAGGTCCACCTGGAAGTGCTCCTCGAGCACGGCCTCCGCGACCTCCTTGGACTGGATGTCGTGATACATCATGTGGAAGGCGAAGTGGTCCGGGAACTCGGGGTAGATGCCGTAGCCGGCGAACCCGCCGCCCAGTCCGTTGCCGCGGTCGTGCTGGACCGCCATCGCGTTGATGGCGACCGAGCCCGAGAACCGCGTGCCCGACTCGTCACAGATGCCGACCAGGCCGCAGCCGCCGTGGATCTTGAACGGCGACTCCTGGCTGTATGCGGGTGTCTTCATCATGGCTTCACTCCTGCCAGTCGTCGTCGAGGATCTTGGAGAGCGAGTCGCCGCCGGAGGCCGGCAACGGCTCGAGGCCCAGCTTCTTGCGCGCGCCCTCCTTGGGGGAGCCGAGCGCGCCGGTCTTGCGGAACGTCTCGTAGGCGGAGGTGACGGCGTCCGGGCCCTTGCCCTCGGCGATCGCCAGCTCCTTGAGCGCCCGGAAGGTGTCGGCCATGCCGATGCGGCTGTGGCACATCTCCTGGCACGTGTAGCACTCGAGGCACTTCCACAGCTGCCCGTCGGCGAGCACCTGCTCGAGCTCGCCGCGCATCAGCGCCGAGATGATCTCGGTGGGCTGGAAGGCCGGGTCGACCTTGCACACGGGGCAGTCGTCCTTGCACGCCTGGCAGGACTCGCACTTGGCGAGCAGCGCGACGTCGAAGGACTTCGCGAGCTGCGCGCGGTCGGCCTTGCGGGCGGCCCACTTGTCGAGGAACGGCTGCACGCTGACGCGGTGCATGTCGAGGCCGATCTCCTCGGGCGTGTGCCCGTAGCCGAGCGCGATGAGCTCGGAGAGGTAGAGCACCGGGATGTTGAGGTCCTCGTTGTTGCGCCGCAGCGCCGCCTGGTTGACGTCGAACTGCAGGAAGCACGACGGGCAGACGACCACGAGCGCGTCGACCTCGTTGGCCATGAGGTCGGCGAGCTTGCTGCGCGTGAAGGCGAGCGAGCCCTCGCGCTCCCCCACGCGGTCGAGCGCGTTGCCGCAGCACTGCATCTTGGTGGTGTAGTCGACGACGCGGGCGCCCAGTGCGGCGACGATGCCCTCGACCTTGGTCGGCGCGAGTGGGTCGTCCCAGTGGACGGCGGGGCTCGGGCGCAGCAGGTGACAGCCGTAGTGGACGGCGATGCGCATGCCCCAGAAGTTGCTCTTCACCTTCGAGGCGACGACGCCGGCGCCGATGTCGTCGGCCAGCCACTCCGCGAAGTGCGTGATCTTCAGGTGGCCGTCGTAGTGCATGCCGTCGCGGGCGAGGCGCTCATTGACCGCGTCTTTGGCGCGCCAGTCCTGCTCGAGGTGACTCCAGGTCTCCTTGAAGGTGGAGTAGCAGCCGTTGCAGGGCGTGACCACGCCGAGGCCCTCGCGCTCGATCAACGCGAGGTTGCGGGCGGCGGTCGTGTAGAACGCGCCCTCGTCGTTGCTCTTCACGAGCACGCCCTCGGGGCAGCACGTGTGTCCGGGGAGCTCGCGCACGTTCGCGCCGAGGTCGTCGAACACGAGGCGCGTCGCCTTCTCGATGAACGGGAAGCGCGCGGGGATCGTGCACCCCCAGAAGACCGCGAAGTCCTTCATGTCGTGAGCCTGCTTTCTGGCATATGGCCCGGATAGTGAAAAACGCCCGCCACCTGCCCTTTCGGGAGGTTGCGAGCGTCGTTGCTCGTCGTGCTTGGGTCGTGCGGCGCACCGTTGCGCTGGTGGAGGGATTCTAGCAGGGTGCGAGGGGCGTGGGAAGTGGGCGGGGGAAACACGGAGGAAACATGGAGGCGGCACCGGCGGCTCAGCGTGGATGAAGCTGAGTGTGTGGCGCTCCAGCGGCGAGCCGCAGCGCCTCCTTCTTGCTCCTACCGTACGCCATCCGCTGGAAGCGCTTGTTCGATGGGCGTGTGCGAACGCTGATCGCGGTTCAGAACTCGTAGCGGAAGTGCTGCATCGACCTGCGGTACCACTCCCAGTGCTCCAATACCCGCCGATAGATCCACCCCTGGGCCTTCGAGTGGATCAGCAGCGGGACCATCTCGGGCAGCGTCAGGAACGACACCGCCGAGACGAGCCTGAGGCGGGGAACATGCTCCTCGATCTCGTGGCCGTCCTTGATCGGCCCGTACAGTCTCAAGCCGGTTCGCGCGAGCCTGAGCGCGAACGAGAGCACCGCGGTCGTCGCCCGGCCGTAGGCGTCGAAGGTGATCTCGCCGCTTGGGAACTGCTCGGTGATCCGCATGAACAGGGCGTCCCGGTCTTCCACGGTCAGGTACTGCACCAGACCCTCGGCGACCACCAGCACCGGCTTGTCGCCGGGTATGGCATCCAGCCACTTCAGGTCTGCCACCGATGTCGCGATCATCTCGTAGCCGGGTCGATCCGGATACAGCTGCCTGCGCAGGTCGATTGCGTCGGCGAGGTCGACGTCGTACCACCGGACGGTGGCCGGCGGGTCGATTCGGAAGACCCGGGTGTCGAGGCCGCAGCCCAGGTGCAGAACGGTCGCGTCCGGGTGAGCGTCCAGGAACTCCCGTGTCCAGTCGTCGAAGAGCTTCGCGCGGAAGGGCAGCGTGATCGCCGCGTCGCCCCCGACGGCGAGCTTGTCGAAGTCGAAATCGATGCGGCTGACGGCCTCCTCGGCATACGTGTCGCCGAGGATCGGGTGCTCGGCCCGTGCGTCCAGCGCCTTCCCGTAGATCGTGGAGAGGTAGGACTTCCTCTCCTCCGGCACATGGACCTTCTCGGCATCCATCCGGTAATCCCCCGTCAGTCCACCGGCTCGTCATGCTCCATCGAACGTCTGGCGCATGAGCGGCGGTCGCGCGCTCACTGGTCGATTCTACCTCGCGCCGCCCGCTCGATGCGCTGGTTAGGCCGGCGCGAGAGTCCGGTGCTCTGCCACGGGGTGACTGCAAAGCCGAGGGAGATCGCTGGTTCCCTCACGCCCTAGCCGGGGGCCATGCAGTTTCCGACCGCGACGACAATGCTGGTCTTCGAGCTGTCGTCCGGCTGCGGTGTTGCCCAGACGCGGATGATGACCGCGAGGCTGTGCGGCGGTCATGGAGCTCACTCCTTTGACGCATCGATGCTGCGGCGATTCACCGCCATGTTAGGCGAGATGGCGACTGGGCGTGGGGAAAGTGCGACCTCTACCCCCGCTGGTGTATGTCGCGCCGCTGGAACAGTGGGAATGATGCGCCGATCAGCACGACGCTAATCGCTGCGAGCACGGCCGCGTGACCCCAGTGCATCCCGTTGTTGAGCGGGTCGCTGCCGAGGTAGTAGTAGAAGGGCGACAACTTGGCCCAGGCAGCCAGCGTGTCGTTCAGCATCCCGAAAGCGTTGAGGAGATGCAGCGCGATGCCGGCGCCGATCGCGCCGTAGATGGCGACCTTCGAGTTTCCGGTGCCCGCGCTGAGCGCGAGCGCGAACGCTCCGAATGCAAGGCCGATAAGCGACTGGAGCACGCACGCGGCGGCGATGTTCCACATGCTGATCCCGAGTCCCCCGAGAACGGAGCCGAGCGCGACTCCGGCGAACGTCACCAAGCCGACCAGGAACGCGTACACGATCATCGTCCAGGACTTCTCGGCCAGGACCCTGGCGCGGCTGACGGGGTTGGCGAGTAGCAGCCCCATCGTCCGGCGCGACTCCTCGCCGGCCAGTCCGCTCGCGCCGATGGCGACCGTGACGACCATGACGAGGATCGGACCCATCAGACCGAACGTCTCGATCTGGAAGAAGCCTTGCGCTGTGCTGATGTCGCCGCCGCCGAGCATCGCGACCAGACCCTGAGGCAGCTTCGCGATCGCCTGCAGGGCCGCCTTCGGCATCGCCGAATAGAGCGGTCCCAGAATGACCTGCACGAGGATCGCGTAGTAGGCGACGATGATCAGCAGACCCTGGTAGTCCGAGGCGGTCTTCACCCAGATGCTCGAGACTCGGGCGGAGCCGATGATCTTGCCGATGTACTTCTCCATGGTGGGATTCGCGCGGAGCCGATCGAACAACGTCACGCCCACCGACTGGCCCTTCAGGTCACGTCGCTGCACTCCGACAACGGCCGCACCGACGAACACGACCGACGCGCCGAGAAGCGCCGCGACGTGCCACCACTGGACCCCGTTGATCAGCGGATTGCTTCCATTGAAGTAGTACCAGGGGAACGCCTTGACGACGTTCTTGCCCCAGTCGAACAGGGGCAGCAGACCGACCGCGACGAAGGAGACGACCATCAAGCTGGCAGCGGTTCCTGCCGCCGCCCCGCGGTTGCCCGTCGATGCGCCGATCGCCATCGCAAGAGAGCCGTAGAAGAGCGAGCTTGCGAGCAGATGCAGCATGAGTGCGCCCGGGTGCATGCCCTCGATCGAGACGCTCAAGACACTCGAGGCGAGCAGGATGCTTCCCCACAGCGCGAGTACGCCGAGCGCCGTGAGCACCACCAGCGACGCCGCCTTTGAGAGGAGCACGTGGATCCGGCTCTTCGGATTGGCGAGCAGAAGGCCGATAGTGCCCGCTCGCTCCTCGCCCGCGATGGAAGCACCGCCCATCGAGAGCGCCATAGCGGCCATCGTCATCGCGCCGTACGTCGTGATGAGCACGCTGATGGCCAGGCTCCCGACGTCAGCCTTGCCCGGGATGTTCAGCAGCGCGCGATAGACTCGCGGCAGCGACGTGTATATGCCGAGGTCGACCGTCCGGTAGGCAGCCATCGCGATCAGGAGAAGGGCGCCCAGGCTGGCGACCGCGATGACCCATCCGAGCCAGCGGTCGCGGATCGTCTTCGCGAACACACTCTCCAGCATCAGGCGGTCACCTTCTCGTCGCGGTAGTACGTGAGGAAGATCTCCTCGAGGTCGGCCTCCTGGCTGCTGATGTCGATGACGGCATAGTGCTCGGAGGCGGCCTTGAGCAGCGCGCCCATGTCGCCACCGAAGGACATGCTGACCCTGTGGTTCTCGACGTCCACGTCGCTCACGCCCGGCACGGCCTCGAACACTCTGGGATCTGCCGTGGCGTTGAGCTCGAGTTCGACACGCCGCATGGCCTTGGACCGGAGCGTCGAGACGGCCTCGACGGTGATGAGATGGCCGTGGCGGATGATCCCCACCCTGTCGGCGACGCGTTGCACCTCGGAAAGCGTATGGCTCGAGAGGAAGACCGTGCATCCCTCATCGGCCGCTTCGCGCATCATCTTCTGGAGCTCGCGCTGGATGAGCGGGTCGAGCCCGCTGCTCGGCTCGTCCATGATGAGGGCCTTCGGCTTGCTCATGAACGCTTGGATCAGGCCGACTTTCTGCCGGTTGCCCGACGAGAGATTGCCCACCTTCTGGGAGAGGTCCACGTCCAGCCGCGCTCTCAGGGTCTCGACGTACGACCAGTCCACGCCGTGACGAAGATTCGCGAAGTACGTGAGTATGTCCTTGCCCGTGAGGTTTGGGTACAGGGCGAGGTCTCCGGGCAGGTAGCCGATGTGCCGACGGATCTCGACGGACTTCTCGTGGGTGTCCATGCCGAGGAT
>PKWR01000078.1 GCA_003133285.1 Coriobacteriia bacterium | reverse complement strand
GCCGGCGCCGACTACGTCTACCTCGACGGGTTCAGGGGCGGCACGGGCGCAGCGCCGCAGATCATCCGCGACCACGTCGGCATCCCGATCGAGATCGCGATCGCGGTCGTCGACCAGCGCCTCCGCGAGGAGGGCATCCGCAACCAGGCCTCGATCATCGCGGCCGGCTCGATCCGCTCCTCCGCGGACATGGCGAAGGCGATCGCGCTCGGGGCCGACGCGGTGGCGATCGGCTCCGCCGCGCTCATCGCGCTCGGCTGCCACGTCTGCCAGTCGTGCCACACGGGCTGCTGCTCGTGGGGCCTCACCACCCAGAAGCCCGAGCTCACGCGCCGTCTCGACCCCGAGTGGGGCGCCGAGCGGCTCACCAACCTCGTGCACGCCTGGAGCCACGAGCTGCAGGAGATCCTGGGCGCGCTGGGAGTCAACTCGGTGGAGTCGCTGCGCGGCAGCCGGGAGAGGCTGCGCTCCGTCGGCCTCGACGCACAGACCAGCGAGATCCTGGGCGTCAAGCCCGCCGGGATGTAGGGGAGGGGCGACATGATGACCACAGCAACCGGCCCGGTCGAGGGCTACCAGCAGGTAGCGCCGACGGTGGTGCGCGACGGTGACGTCGCGACGATCGACGCGCACGGCGTGTACTACAAGCAGCTCAACGAGGCGGTCCGCGGAGCGTTCGCGGACGGCGTGAAGACGGTGAAGCTGCAGGGCGTCAACGGCCAGCGCTACATCGGCGACGCGATCACCGGCACCGACCTTCGCATCGAGATCGAGGGCGTGCCCGGCGGCGACATGGCCATGTTCATGAACGGCCCGACCATCGTCACCTCCGGCAACGCGCAGGACGGCGTGGCCAACACCATGAACGCGGGCACGGTCTACATCAACGGCGACGCCGGCGACGTGCTCGGCTACGGCATGCGCGGCGGCCGCGTCTTCGTGAAGGGCGACGTGGGCTACCGCGTCGGCATCCACATGAAGGCGTTCGAGAACCTCGTGCCGGTCGTGTGCTGCGGCGGCAACGCGCGCGCGTTCTTCGGGGAGTACATGGCGGGCGGCCTGCTCGTGCTGCTCGGCCGCAACGTGCAGTTCGCCGACCAGCCGCTGGTGGGCCCGTTCTGCGGGGCCGGCATGCACGGCGGCACCATCTTCCTGCGCGGCGAGGTGAACGCGTGGGACGTCGGCAAGGAGTGCGGCATCTTCACCGCCGACGAGGACGACCTCAAGGTCCTACGCCCGGTCGTCGAGGAGTGGTGCGCGGCGTTCGGCGACGACGTCGACGAGGTCATGAGCAAGCCGTTCACGAAGCTCGTGCCGGTCTCGCACCGGCCCTACGGCAAGCTCTACGCCCCGATGTAGGGGACGCCACCAGGCGATCACGCACACGGGCCCGGTCCGGAGAGATCCCGGCCGGGCCCGCGCGTCGTCACCCCCCTCGGGGTGTGCAGCCTAGGGGAGCTCGCGCCACTCGCTCGCGAGCATGTCGAAGATCGCCTCGTCCACGAAGTGCCCGAAGGTGAAGGTCGCCTCGCGGAGCCGGCCCATCGGCTTGAAGCCGAGCTTCTCGTAGAGGTGCATGGACCGTTCGTTGTCGGCCTGCGAGCGGATCTCGATGCGGTTGAGGCCGAGCGTGTCGAATCCGAACCGCGTGACCGTCACGATCGCGTCGCGCCCGTAGCCGTGGTTCTGCTCGGTCGTGTCGCCGATGAAGATGCCGACCTCGGCGGAGCGGTGCCGCATGCCGACGTTGTGCAGCCCGCAGTTGCCGATGTAGCGTCCGTCGTCGGCGGCGTGGATCTCGAACATGTACGACTTGCCCGCCGCCCAGTCGGTCACCGCGCGCCCGTAGAACGCGGCCTCGGCCGCGGCGCTCACGGGGACCTGCCCCGTCAGGAGGTAGCGGTTGATCTCGGGGTCGTTGATCCAGCCGCGCGCGGTCTCCGCGTTGGCCGGGTCGAGGTTCGTCAGGTAGATCTTGTCGCCGCGCAGCATGGCAGTCCTTTCATGGCAGGCCTAAACCGTAACGCATCCGAAACACGGTGGGTAGTAACTTCAGTCGCATACCGGCGCGATACGTCGGCCGCACCTGGCCGACACGGATTCGGCTCGTCAACGAGGAAAGGACACGGAAGATGGCAAAGTCCCCCAAGTTCGACAAGGATTTCGTGCTCAAGACCGTGCAGGAGCGTGACGTCCACTTCGTCCGCTTCTGGTTCACCGACGTGCTCGGCGTTCTGAAGTCGTTCGCCGTCACCGACACCGAGCTCGAAGGCGCGTTCGAGGAGGGCATGGGCTTCGACGGTTCCTCCATCGACGGCTTCACCCGCCTCGAGGAGTCCGACATGGTCGCCTTCCCGAACCCGGACACGTTCGCGGTGCTGCCGTGGCGTCCCTCCGAGCAGGGCACCGGGCGCATGTTCTGCGACATCACCAAGCCCGACGGCTCGCCGTTCGAGGGCGATCCCCGCTACGCCCTGCGCCGCATGACCGACAAGGCCAAGGACATGGGCTACACCATGTACGTCGGCCCCGAGCTCGAGTACTTCTACTTCGAGGACGACCAGGACACCGTGGTCCTCGATAACGGCGGCTACTTCGACCTGACCCCGCTGGACAGCGCGTCCGACCTCCGTCGCGACACCGTCCTGACGCTCGAGAAGATGGGCATCCCGGTCGAGTACTCGCACCACGAGGTCGCCCCGTCGCAGCACGAGATCGACCTGCGCTACGCGGACGCGATGTCCATGGCCGACAACGTGATGACCTACCGCCTGGTCGTCAAGGAGATCGCCATGCAGGCCGGCGTGTACGCGACGTTCATGCCGAAGCCGATCTTCGGCCAGAACGGCTCGGGCATGCACGTCCACCAGTCGCTGTTCAACAAGGACGGCAACGCCTTCTTCGACGCCAACGATCCCGAGGGCTTCAACCTCTCGACGGTCGCCAAGCAGTACATCGCCGGCCTTCTGAAGTACGCGCCCGAGTTCTGCGCCGTCACCAACCCGCTCGTGAACTCCTACAAGCGCCTGGTGCCGGGCTACGAGGCCCCCGTCTACATCGCCTGGGCCCGCCGCAACCGCTCCGCCCTCGTCCGCGTCCCGATGTACAAGCCGGGCAAGGAAGTCGCCACCCGCCTCGAGCTGCGCTCGCCGGACCCCTCGGCCAACCCGTACCTCGCCTTCGCCGTCATGCTGGGCGCCGGCCTCAAGGGCATCGAGGAGCAGCTCGAGCTGGCTCCCGAGGCCACGAACAACATCTTCAAGATGTCCGACGCCGAGCTCGAGGCCGCCAAGATCTACACCCTGCCGGGCACCTTGGGCGAGGCCATCGACAAGTTCGAGTCGTCCGCGCTCATGAAGGAAGTCCTGGGCGATCACATCCACTCGTTCTACGTCGCGAACAAGCGCGCCGAGTGGGACTCGTACCGTCTGCAGGTCTCCGAGTGGGAACTCGAGCGGTACCTGCCGAACGTCTAGCAGGCCCTCGCACACACACAGTCACGGCAACGGCGCCGGGCGGGTAACCCCGCCCGGCGCTGCCCGTATCCGCCTGTCCGCCACGGGAGGAGCGCTACAATCGTGCACATGCGCCGAGCAGTCCTGGTTTCCGACGACGTCCATACCATCGCCTGGATCCGACAGGCGTTGTCGAAGCTCGACCTCTCCTTGTCGGAGACCCGCACGAAGGACCTCGTGTCGCGTCTCACCGAGGCCGACATCGACCTCGTGGTCATCGACGGCGGCCGCACCCCCGAGCCGCTCGCGCAGGCCGTCGAGAACGCGTCCGCCGAGGGTCTCGACGTCCGGCTGATGCTCGTCATCGAACCCGATGCGCTCGCCGACCTGCGCCTGCCCACGCGCCTCCGCAGCGACTTTTTCGTGCGTGGCGGCGGCTCCGACGAGCTCGTGGCCCGTGTCCGCGCCCTCATGTGGCCGGGCGAGGAGGCCACCTCCCAGGAGCTCGTCCGTGTCGGCGACCTGACGCTCAACCTGGCGACCTACCAGGTCCACGTCGGCGGTGAGCCCATCGACTTCGCCTATCTCGAGTACGCGCTGTTCGCGTTCCTCGTCACGCATCCCGACCGCGCCTACAGCCGCGAGGTGCTGCTGCGCCGGGTCTGGGGCACCGACTACTACGGGGGTCTGCGCACCGTGGACGTGCACGTGCGGCGCATCCGCTCGAAGATCGGCGGCGAGCTCTCGGACCGGATCGAGACCGTCCGCAACGTCGGTTACCTGTGGCGCGGCTAGCGGGCTGCTGACACGATCCTTCGTCCGGCAGGTCGTCGAGGGACGTTGACGGGACGGCAGCGGTACCAAGGGTGCGCTCTTCCAGCGGGTACCATCAGGTCATGAGCATGACGATCCCTCTTCTTCTCGCAGTGGCGTCACACCCGGCCACGTCGGTGATCACGGCCGCCGCGTCCAGCGCCGCGTCCAGCGCGGTCGCGACGGCTCCCGCCGGCTTCACCTCCTTCCTCACCACGACCGTTCCGAGCCTCGTGGCGAGCATCCTGCCGTCCGGTGTGACCACCACCGCCCCCGACGCCTTCGGGCACGGGGTCGCGGTCGCCGTTCCGCCCGCCTGGGAGCTGCTCGCGGTCTTCGCCGGCGCGCTGTCGGGCGGCCTCACCGCGGTCCGCAAGAAGTTCGACATCATGGGCATCATCACGCTCGCGATCGTCACCGGCATGGGTGGCGGGATCATCCGCGACGTGCTGCTGCAGAAGTACGGCATCGCGGCGTTCCAGGACAACCGGTACCTGCTGACCGCGCTCGCCGCGGCGGTGGTCGCGTTCTTCTTCGCGGAGTTCGTCGGCAAGCTCGGGCGGCCGATGGCCTACATCGACGCGATATCGCTGGGCTTGTTCGTCGTGGTCGGCGCCGACAAGGCCCTGCGGGCCGACCTCAACATCCTGCCGGCGATCATGATGGGCGTGATCACCGCTATCGGCGGCAGCATGCTGCGCGACCTGCTCTCGGACGAGGTCCCCGTGATCCTGCAGCCGGGCGCCCTCTACTCGGTGGCCGCGATGGTCGGCTCGACGATCTTCGTGCTGGCGACGGTGTGGCTCGGCGTGGTCAAGGAGTGGGCCGGCCTGTTCGCCATCACGCTCTCGGTCTCCCTGCGCTTCCTCGCGATGTGGCGGGGCTGGCAGTCGCCGGTCGCGCGGGACTACAGCCACCATCTCACCGGGATCCAGCGCCGGCTGCTGTCGTTCCTGCCGTTCTACCGGCAGAGGCTGGAGAAGACCGAGAAGGCCGAGAAGGCCGAGCCCCCGCAGGCGCACGACTTCCCGCACTCCGACCGGTAGCGGTCCCGCTCCTCACGTGTGCCACCGCGTCACCCCGGTCGGGTAGAATCTGGCGTGCGCTGCATACGGCGCGTCGACACTCGGACGACACCCGGAAGGGGCCTTCGTGCCCGAACGCACCCTCGCAGTCATCGACGGCAACTCGCTGCTCCACCGCGCGTTCCACGCGTTGCCGGTGACGATGACCGCCCCCGACGGGCGGCCGACCAACGCCGCCTACGGGTTCATCTCCATGCTGCTCAAGCTCACCGAATCGTTCTGGCCCGAGGGCGTCGTCGTCGCGTTCGACAAAGGCCGCCCGAAGTTCCGTTCCGACGTGCTCGAGCGCTACAAGATCCACCGCCCGCCCACGCCCGAGGAGCTCCGGCCGCAGTTCGGCATCGTCAAGGAGCTGCTCGCGGCGATGAACGTCCCGGTCGTCGAGTGCGAAGGGTGGGAGGGCGACGACCTGCTCGGCACCTTCGCCCTGCGCGGCGAGCAGGCCGGCATGCGCGTCCTGCTGTTCACCGGCGACAAGGACGCCTACCAACTCGTGACCGAGCGCACCAGCGTGGTCTCCACGAAGAAGGGCATCACCGACATCGTCGTCTACGACCCGGCGGCGGTCGAGGAGCGTCTCGGCGTGCGCCCCGACCAGGTCCCCGACTTCCTGGGCCTGAAGGGCGACACCTCGGNNAAGCTCATCCAGCAGTACGGTTCGCTCGACGAGGTGCTCGCGCACGCGGACGAGGTCGCCGGCAAGGTGGGGGAGAGCCTGCGCGCCAACACCGAGGAGGCGCTCCAGAGCCGCACCGTCGCCACGATCCGCCGCGACGTGCCGGTCGAGTGCGACATCCACAACTGCATGTGGGGCGACATCGACGCCGATGCCGTGGCCCGCGTGTTCACCTCGTACCGCATGGTGTCGCTGGTCGAGCGCGTGCTCGCGCTGGGACGCAAGCACGGCCGCCGCGGCCTCGAGGTCGAGGAGGCGCCGGCCCCCGGGTCCGCCCCTGCGCTCGCGACCG
>PKWR01000152.1:1684-3641 GCA_003133285.1 Coriobacteriia bacterium | reverse complement strand
GTACCTGAACATGGGTACGTCGATCGCGCTCGGAGCGGCGCTCGGGCTGCTCCTGGGGACGATGCTCGGCCAACTCACGTGGGGCCTGGTCATCGGCTGCGCGCTCGGCGTCGTACTCGGCGCGGTCGTGGAGGCGCGCTGCCCCCGGAACTAGGCGCGCGCTACGACTGGTCCCCGTACTTGTCGAGGTGCCGCACCTGCTCCGCCTTCTGGACCGTCTTCCCGCTTCGCGTCTCCGCCGCGCGCACGCGCGCATCGCTCTCGCGCCCGCTGAGCGCCGACTCCCGGCGCAGCGCGAGATAGGCCTCGTACCGGTCCCGGGCGAGCGTTCCCGCCTCCAGCGCCGCGAGCACCGCACACCCCGGCTCGTTCTCGTGTGAGCAATCGTCGAAGCGGCAGCCCGCGGCCAGTTCGCTGATCTCGGCGAACGTCGTGTCGACGCCCTCTTCGTCGTCCCACATGGCGACGGCACGGAGCCCGGGCGTGTCGACGAGCACACCCCCGTTGGGCATCGGCACCAGTTCCCGCGTCACCGTGGTGTGCCGCCCCTTGCCGTCGAAGGCACGCACCTCGCCGACGCTCTGGATGTCGCCGCCTACCATCCGGTTGACCAACGTGGACTTGCCGACCCCCGAAGGTCCGATGAGCGCAACGGTCATGTTGCCGTCGGCGTAGGCGAGCAGCCCGGCCAGGCCCTCGCCCGTCTTGGCGCTTTCGAGGAGGACGTCGACGCCCGGGGCGATCGCCGCGACCGCGGCGATCGCCGCTGCCGGATCCTCGGCGAGGTCGGCCTTCGACAGCACGACCACGGGTTTCGCGCCGCTCTCCCACGCGAGCGCGAGCTCGCGTTCGATGCGGCGCAGGTTCGGCCCGCGGTCGAGGCCGTCCACGATGAACACGACGTCGATGTTGGCCGCGAGCACCTGTCCGATGGCGGCCTTACCGGGGTCCCGNNACGCCGACCCAGTCACCGACCACGGGACGGGACTCCGCCTCGCCGCCGCCCATGAGGTTGCCGGTCGGGCTCACGCGCGTCACGCCCGACTCGGAGGCGACCCACAGGTGTCCGCGGATCGTGCGCACGACGCGTGCAGGTTCGAGGCCGGCGGCGGCGTGCTCGGCGAACACGTCGCGGAAGCGGTCGAAGCCGAGCAGGTCGAGCGCGGGGGTCGGGGACGCGGGAAGGTCGGACGGCTGGTCGATCAAGCGGTCTTCCTCTCGGGATGGAGCAGGTCTGCTGCATCCGATGCTACCACCGCGTGCAGGAGCCGGCGCCCTATCGGTCCGCGGCGAACGCCTCGGCCGTGACCCGCGCGGGTGCCTCGACCGCGAGCGCGTGACGCCTCTCGGGGCTTCGGGTATCACGACAAGGTAGGAGTCGGAACGATCCGCCGGAGGCGACCATGACGATCAAGGGCACCAAGACCGAACTCAACCTGCTCAAGGCCTTTGCGGGCGAGAGCCAGGCACGCAACCGCTACACCTTCTTCTCGAGCGTCGCGCGCGACGAGGGCTTCCAGCAGATCTCGGCGCTGTTCACCGAGACGGCCGACAACGAGAAGGAGCACGCCAAGATCTTCTTCAAGTACCTCGAGGGCGGCGACACCGAGATCACCGCGACCTACCCGGCGGGTCGCATCGGCACGACGCGCGAGAACCTGCTCGCGGCCGCCGCAGGCGAACGGATGGAGTGGAGCGTGCTCTACCCGGACTTCGCCATCGTCGCCGAAGCCGAAGGGTTCGCGGACGTCGCGACCTCCTTCCGGGAGATTGCTGAGGTCGAGCAGCGCCACGAGGCGCGCTACATCAAGCTGGCCGCCAACCTCGATGCCGGCCGCGTCTTCACCAAGGACGCGCCGATCCGCTGGAAGTGCCGCAACTGCGGCTACGTGCACGAAGGCACCAGCGCCCCGCTCGAGTGCCCGGCGTGCAAGCACCCGCAGGCCTACTACGAGGT
>PKWR01000152.1:0-1579 GCA_003133285.1 Coriobacteriia bacterium | reverse complement strand
GGTGGCTTCCGATCGCGGTCGCCTGCACGCTGGTGCTCGGGATCACGTACGTGCTGATCCAGCAGACGTACCGGATGGGGGCCGACGACCCGCAGATCATGGTCGCGCACGACATCGCGGCCGGTATCGCGTCGGGGACCGCTCCCGACCAGCTCGTCTCCAACGAGACGATCGATCCGTCGACGAGTCTGGCCCCCTTCGTGATCGTCTTCGACGCCGCGCACAAGCCGCTCGTCACCTCCGGCACGTTGGGCGGCACGACGCCGATCCCGCCCGTCGGCATCCTGGACGCGTCGAAGGCCACCGGCGAGAACAAGGTCACGTGGCAGCCGCGCTCGGACACGCGCATCGCCTCGGTCGTGGTGCCGATCAAGGGCGGCGCCGACGGCTTCGTGCTGGCCGGGCGCAGCCTTCGCGTCGTCGAGCAGCGAGTGGACATGATGACCTCGATGATGGGGCTCGGCTGGGCCGGCACCATGGTCGCGACGTTCGCCGCGATGCTCTTCGCCGTGTGGCTGTCCGATCGCAAGCCCCGACCCACCCTCTAGCGACCGCCCTTTGCACGGGTGTCATCCGGCCATGACCAGCGTCTCGCCCCTCACCCCTGCGCCCGCCGCCGTCCGGCGACGCCGCCGCGCGATCGCCGCGACGGCCGTCGCGCTGGTCATCCTCATCGCCGCGGTCGGATGGCATCTCACCGCGCTCTCCGCGTATCGGGCGACGGAGCACGGCGGCACGACCGCGTCGCGGCTCGCCTCTGCGCGCCTGGCGTCGGCGCTCGAACCGTGGAACGCGCGCTTCACCTGGCGCGTCGTCACGCTCCGCGCCATGCAGCTCCTGGAGGCGAGCCGGGTGGACCCGGCGTTCTGGCTGCTGCTCCCCTATTCGCAGGTGGTTCGCGGCGATCCCGTGTACACGTCCGTCTATCGGCAGGTCGTCGCGGCCAAGACCCCGCTGGACGCACGCAAGGCGCACCAGCAGCACGCGCGGGAGCAGACAGGAGGCGTGCTGCCGGAGAGCGACGTCTTCCCGTAGGCGGCTCGCCTCGCGCCCGGGGAAAAGCCGAACGCCCGGGGAAAACCCGAACGCCCCACACGAATGCGGGGCGTCCTTGTCGTCAAGTACGGAGAGCTGGTCGCCGCCGCAGGGATTCGGTGACGACCAGCGGGATGAGGGCTGTCTTAGAGGATGTGCGGAATGTGCGGAACAACGACTGCGATGAGGATGGCCGCGGCGATGATCGCCACGAAGCGGCCGTAGTACAGGTGACCCTCTGAGAGCGAATCCTGGAACATGTCCTGCCTCCTGCGGTTCTGCTGCGGTGTCCTTCGGCTACGTTGACATCATCGTCCCTTCGACGCTTCAGAAACATTGCCGCTTTCTTCTTTATTTCGTAAGATGCGCTTAATGTTCAATCTGAACCGCCTGAGGATCCTCAGAGAAGTCGCGTCCCGCGGCTCGATCGTCGGCGCCGCCGAGGCGTTGTACATGTCGCCGTCCGGCGTCTCGCAGCAGATGGCGACGCTCGAGCGCGAGGCGGGGGTCGACCTGCTGGAGCGCGTCGGCCGCGGCGTGCGCC
>PKWR01000097.1 GCA_003133285.1 Coriobacteriia bacterium | reverse complement strand
TCGGCCAGGGTGACGATCCGACTCAGCGGCAGAACCTCATCGTCCTCGCCACCGACTCCGACGTGACAGGTCCGGAGCTGCTGGCCCGCGTGCGTGCGTGCGTCGACGGGCGCGTGCGGGTGGCCGGATTCGCGGAGATGGCCAACGACCTCTACGCGGCAGCGGTCGACACCTCGGACGTGCCGATCATGACCGACGCGTACGCTCCGACGGACTCGCTCATCTCGGTGGACTGAGCGCGGACCCGCCTAGCGGACCACGAGGCGCGCGTAGACGGACGTCGAGGCGGTGAAGCGCGCATCGCCCAGGAACCGGGTCCGGACGCGGTAGGTGCCCCTGCGGGTGACCTTGTAGCGGAGCGAGGCCCACGCGCCGGCCGCGTTCGTCGTCCGCGTGACGCGCAGCCACGTGGACGACCCCGGCTTCAGGATCTCGACGCGCACGGACTCCCCGGCGACCGCGGGCCCGAAGGTACCGGTGATCGTCACGTAGCGGTACCTGGTCAGCGAGCTGTGGTTCAAGCGCACCGTGATCGCGCTCCGTGCCGGTGCACGGAACGACCAGTCCAGCCGCACGGCGCCGGACGCGCCCTCGTGCCCATCGACCGCGATGCGGTACGTCGTGCCGGCCGCGACGGCGAAGCTGACGCGGCTCCCGCCCGTCAGGAGGTCACCCTGGGCCGAGGCGCGCGCGCTGAGCCCGGTCACAGACGTTCCCGTGTAGGCCGCGAGAGCGGTGTCGAAGTCGCTGCCTGAAGTATCGATGGAGAGCATCCCGGTCGCCGGCGCGACCCACTCGAACCACACGCTCGCGCCGCCGGGGTCTCCCGCGTGGCCCGGCTCCCCGGTCTCCTTGGTCGCGCCGAGGTTGGTGCCCGACAGCGTGCCGGAGGTGCCGGAGAGCAGCTGCGCGTCATCGAAGGCGTCGTTGGCCGGAGCGGCGGGCGCTCCCGTGACCGACAGCGTCACGGTCTGCTGCGCGGACCACGTGCCGCTCGCGCACATCGCGCGGAAGCCGATCGTGTGGCTCCCCGGAGAGAGTGCGGCCGTGGAGAACGACGCGCTCGTCGAGAGGATCCCGTCGACGCTCGACGTCCACTCGTAGGCGCTGATGTCGTGGTCCAGCGAGTCGGTCGCGTGACCTGAGAAGGTCACGGCACCGCCCTGGTCCGCCGGGCTGGGAGATGCGGAGTCGATCGTCGCGGTCACGATGTCCGGGAGGACGGGGGCCGCGGCGAACGCCCAGTCCAGGTTCACGGCGCCCGAGACTCCGGCCGCCCGGCCGTCGACCGCGATGCGATAGGTCGTGCCCGCGGTGACGCGGAAGGCGATCTCGCTCTGACTGCCGTGTCCGGCCGCGTCGTCATCGGACGCGACCGCGGTCAGCGCCGACACGGGGGTCCCCGTGTATGCCGCCAGCACCGTGTCGAAGCCGCTGCCGTAGGTGTCCACCGTCAACGTACCGGTGGCCGACGCGGTCCACCGGTACCAGATGCTGGCGGTGCCCTGACCCGCCGCGTGGCTGGGCTCGCCGCTCTCCTTCGTGGCCCCGACGCTCGTCCCTGCGACGGAGCCGCTCGAGCCGGACAGCGCTTGCGCAGAAGCGAAGGCATCATTCGCAGGTGGCGCGGCCGCGGGCGTGGCCGGCGTGAACGTGACCATGTCCCGGCTGTCGTAGGTGGCGTTCGGCCCCGAGAACTGCACGTAGACGTCGTCGGACGTGTAGGCCGGCCAGTTGTCGTGGATGATCATGTACTCGGAGGCGACGCTGCCGGGAGTGTAGTCGTACCCGATGCCCGTGACGGCGTGGTCCCCGTAGGCGAAGTGCTTCGGAGACGTCACGTTCAGGTTCTGGAACATGAGGACGACGGGCCTGTCCGCGTCCATCTCGCCCGTGTACGCCGTCCAACTGAAGTTGCTCGAATCGCTGGAGCTGAACGAGAGGCCGCCGATGCCCTGGGCGTAGCGCGTCAGCCCCGGCGCGACGGCGCTGCCGTAGGTCGAGCCGCTCCCCCTGTCGTTGGACGTGTGGAAGTAGACGTGGAGGTCGTTGACGACCTTCTGCCATGCGGTCCCGCCCTGGACCGGGGTCTTGCCCGTCAGGAGCGTCGGGTACGTGAGGGCCCAGTACCCGACCACGTCGCCCGCGGCAGTCGCCGCGCAACCGCTGTAGTAGCTGCCGGCGTTCACGTAGGGAGATGAAGCGTACGTCCCCGTTGCGGCGGGAACGGTACCGGCGTTGTACTCCGTCGATGTGTAGTTGTACGAGAACTGGTCGTAGTCGGGCATGTTGGCGATCCGCTTGTAACTGGTGCCGAGCGACGAGACCGCGGCGGTGCCGGACGCCGACACCGGCGGTCCCCGGATGACATCGGACGATGTCGCCTGCATGAGTGCGCCGGTCGGCACGGTCTCCGTCACGCCGGTCGCTGCGACCGTCTCCACGCCGTAGGACAGCGGCCCCATGTAGACCTGGCGCTTGACGCGCGGGGCTCCCTTCGCGGTGCCCACTCTCGCCTGAGCGGCGGAGTCCGACGAGAACACGGGGGCCGGGCCTCGCGAGAACGCGAGCACGGGGTTCAGCGACGGCAGCGCGTCGATCGTCGCGTAGCCTGCGTAGCGGCCACCCGTCGTCAGCGTGACGACGTAGACCGCGAAGCTCCCGTCGGTCCCCTGGACAGGGACGATCTGCGACACCGCAGCGCCGCGCCAGTCGGCGAAGGCGCCGCCGGCTCGGAGGGTCTGCAGGAAGCGCGCCGCGTCGGCTCCGGCGGCGTCGGACGACTTCACGAAGAGTCCGACGCCCTTGGTCGCGGGGCGCGCGGGCGCGCCGGTGGCGAACGACAGAGCGGGCGCGGACAGCAGCGCGGCAGCAACGACAGCCAAGCCGGCTATCGCGAGAACTGAGCGTCGTGCGACGTGCGACGTACTCGACATCGAGCCTCCATCGGGCGGGTCGGTCGGATCATCATCGAACGCGGCGCCGAACGCCGCCATGGAAGATGCCTCGAGTCCGCATCAGAGCGAACCGCGTGCCTTTTCGACCCGGTGCTGTGAGTCGAACGAGGACGTGGCCTTTGCGCTCTACGATGAGATGTATCGGCTGCGACAGGGCGAGGCGATAGAGACAGGTTCGCGGCCGGTACCGAGCCACGAAGCGACTCGGCCCGCGGGTCCGCGCCTCAGGCTCAGGGGACCGCTTCGTATCCTTCTGTCTCGGATTCGCAGACGGCGACGCTGATGCAGTCGCGGCCGGCCTCCTTCGAGACATAGACCGCACGATCGGCGGCACTCACGAGTGCGTCGATCGTCGCCCCGTGGTCCGGGAACGTGGCCACGCCCAGGGACACCGTCACGTTCACACGCTCGGTCCCCGCCGCCGCCATGACCTGGGACAGTCGCGCCCGCCAGCCCTCGGCCCGGGCCAAGGCGACCGCAGCCGTGGTATCCGGAAGGACGACGACGAACTCGTCACCGCCGTAGCGGCAGGCGATGTCGCCCCTTCGCGTGCCGACGAGCAACTCGACGGCGACGGCCCGGAGCATCGCGTCTCCCGCGGAGTGGCCGTAGGAGTCGTTGACGTCCTTGAAGTGGTCGACATCGAACATGATGACGCTCACGGACCTTTGGTCCCGAGCAGCCCGGCTGAGCTCCCGGTCCAGCTCCTCGGCCAGATAGCGACGATTGTGGAGACCTGTCAGCGGGTCGCGGGTCGCCTGCTCCCGGAGCTCCTCGTGCAGCTTCTGGATCTCGTCCATCCGCACCTGGAGGTCGGCGTAGGCGCCCTGCAGCGCCTGCTCCGCCTCGACCTGTCCCGTGATGTCGCGCAGGAGGAACAGGTCTCGCGCCTGCCCCTCACTGCCGCCCTCGAGCCGGGAGCGCTCGACCCGAAGGAGGGTGCCGGCCGGCGATGCGAGGGTGGACGCCCGTTGCTCGTACACCGCGGTCACGGCGTCCTTGCCCCGCTGCGACCAGTCCGAGAACACCTCGCGTGCGGGAGTCCCGGGCGCCGGCACGCCTGCGAGGTCCAGCAGGCGCACGGCCGCCGGGTTGATCTCGAGGATACGGCCGGCACTGTCGAGCACGATCAGCCCGTCAACCATCTGCTCGACGATCACCTCGCGCGGGACCAACACCAGATCGAGCAGCCGCAGATGCCAGATCGCCCAGGCGAGGATGGCGCCGGTGACGGTGAACGTGAGCGCCGGATCGAGCCCCACGAGCCAGCCCGGAGCCGCCAGGTAGACGACGCCGCCGACCCACGGGAATACCGCCCCCACGACGATCGCCGTGCCCTGCGTGCGGTAGATGCCGTGCGCCCTCACCGCTGTGTCCACGAGCAGCAGCGTCGCCACGAGCGCGAGCGCGAGCGAGTACAGCGTCACGACCCAGAACACCGGGCCGTGCTGGTAGACGACGATGTTCGGGCGTCCCGCGAGCATCGTGAAGCCGGGCCACAAGAGGTGGTGGAACCGGTTCGTGAAGGCGGCGACGATGCTGGCGAGCGGGACGACGAAGAGGATGGCCGTGCGCCACCCCATCGGCCCCCGCGCCCGGCCCGAGTACTGGAGCGCGAACAACAAGAAGAAGACGGGGGCGGTGGAACCGAGATAGGCGAACTGCGCCGCCGTCACGTGCCCGGCGAGCGCGACCGACGAGTAGTCGAACGCGTCGGCCAGCGACCACACCGCGGTCGCGACGGCCATGAGGAAGAGCCACCAGCCGCCCGGGGCGCGCCGGATCCGGAATGCGGAGTAGGCCGCCACCGCGGACACGCTCGACGCTGCGACGTACAGCAGGGTGTACCCCGAGAACTGGAAGGCCAAGGCGGGTCACATCCCGGTGCTTCGAAGGGTCTCGATTTGTGAGCCCACTCTATGCCATGACGGGCGACATCGGTAGCGCACCGTCGCTGGCTAAGACTGGCCCTCCCCCCGTGTCCCCGCCTGAGTGTTCACCCCACGTCGCGCGCGGATCCGGTCAGCGTCTGCGAACCGCCCACACGACGAGGACGACGACGGCTGCAAGCACCAGCAGCCCGAGCAGTGGGAACAGCCAGCCGCCATTCCCACCCATCATCGTGCCGTACCAGTTGCTCCCGTATCCCGAACCGGAACCCATCATGGCCTGCTCAACTCCTTTGGGTGCGACGGCACGCCGTGCTCATCGCAGGGAACGCGGTCTACGGAGGCTGTACCCTCCGGGAGCTGACCGGCGAACCGCACGACGACCGCAGACATCGCGGGCGCCCGCCAGTCGTGAGCGCACTGGGGCGGGTTTCCAGTCCCCCTGGCGGGGGTAAATGAGGAGTGAAGCTGTGCGAGGTCTTGCCGATCTCTCACAGCTCCGAGGTTCGTCGGGTCGAGCACGAGGAATCCGAGTCGACACGGAGTCAACGAGATCTGGGAAGGACAGAACCATGCTGTGGACCATCTTCGTCATCCTGGTCATCCTGTGGCTGTTGGGGTTCTCTTTCAACATCGGCGGCGGGTTGATCCACCTTCTGCTGGTGATCGCGGTGATCGTCCTCATCTACAACCTGATCACGAGTCGCAGGGGCTGAGCCCGCGCCCTAGCTTGAGAGGCTGAGGGCAGCAACCGTGGAATTCGTGTTCATCGGGATCTTCCTCGTCGTCGCCTACGTCGTGCTCTTGGTCTGGCAGAGGCGGAAACGCCGCTGACCTGCCTCTATCGGACGACGGCCAACACGTCGGTCGTGCCGACAGGCTCGCTCATCTCGGTCGGCTGAATCGCGCGCCTCAGGGGTTCGAAAGCGCCTTGAGGTGCGCGATGAGCTCTGTGATCTCTTGGTCGCTCAAGTCCCAGCGAGGCATCAACACGCTCAGCATCCTGCCGTGGGCGTCGATGCCGGTTCTCACGGCCGCACCGACGCCGGCGTCCGTATAGCCGGCCTGCATGAGGTCGTCGTAGGTGATGGGGGGCGCGAAGGCGCTCCCCCACTCGACCGGCACCGGTCCGCCGAGGCCGAATGTGCCGTGGCAGCGCGCGCAGCCGGCCATTGTCAGCGCGCCGGCCGGGACGCGCTGCACCGCGCGCGGGATCTCGGTCTTCTCGCCGCGCACGCCCGCGCGGAAGATGCGTGCTCCCACGCTGTCGGGATCGCCCGGGCCACCCGCATGCGCGATGCTCCCGGAGCCGTAGGCGATGCGGCTGGCGACGTCCGCGCTCAAGACGCCGACCGGAACACCGGTCAGCACCAGCAGCAACGCGATGACCGCGCCCGCGTGTCTCACGCCGCACCTGCCCTGCCTTCAGAGCGGTTCATGCGACGTGGGCTCGCAAGAACCGCACCGCTGTCGAGGCTCCGGCAGCCGACAGACCACCCGCGCCCCCTCGGGGCCATGATGAGGGCTGGACCAGAGGGGCACGGGTTGTCTGTGCCCTGCAGAACGGCGGGCAAAACGCCCGGCGGCACGACCGCCGCCACGCCATCCGGACGGGATGGGCCTCTCCGGCTTCACCCCGCATGACCAGCGTCGTATACTCCCTACGCGCTACAAGCCCTCGTAGCTCAGGGGATAGAGCAACGGTTTCCTAAACCGTGTGCCGCAGGTTCGATTCCTGCCGGGGGCACCACAGACCTCATAGATCGGGCCGGCTCCCTGCAAGGGGGCCGGCCCGACGGGCTCGACGTGGTGGTTCCCGCCGGGTGAGCTCGCCCGATTCGGGTATGACCATAGCGGGATCGGGCGAGCCGCCCGAAGGATGAGATCATCGGTCGGGGGCTGAGAGCCGTGGGCTCTACATCGGCGTGGATCGCGCTTGTGGCAGTCGCTGTGTGCATGGCGCTCATCGGCGCCCGCGCGAAGCGGCGCGCCCTGTACGCGATCGCCAAGACCGTAGCCTCGCTGGGCTTCGTGGCGGCGGCACTCTCGTCCGGAGCCACTTCGTCGGCGTGGGGCTCGATCGCGCTGGCGGCGCTGGCGCTCGCTGCGGTCGGGGACGTCCTGCTCGCCTTCCCCGACTCGCGCATGTTGCGCGCGGGCCTCGCCGTGTTCGCTGCGGCCCACCTCGTCTTCGCCGCGGCGTTCGCGGCGCACGGAGTCGGTCCGTGGCCCCAGACCACGTTCGCCGCGACCGTCGCCGCGGTCGCCGTAGCCGGAGCGTGGCTCTGGCTCAATCCTCACCTGAGCGCGGAGTGGCGCCGCGCGGTGGCGCTCTACCTCACCGTGCTCCTCCTCATGCTCTCCACCGGGATCGCGAGCGCGATCCATGCGGCGAGCCCGCTGCTGGCTGTGGGCATCGTGCTGGTGGCGGGGTCGGACGCGACTGTCGCACGGCAGCGCTTCGTGAGGGAGTCGTTCACCAACAAGCTGTGGGGGCTGCCCGTCTACTACCTCGGCATGGTGCTGATCGCGCTCAGCCTCTGAGCCGACAGCGCCGCGGGGCTAGTTCCCCGTCACCAGGTCCGCTGAGACGACGTAGCGGTCCGGAGCGCTGCCGATGTAGTGGAAGGGATAGCAGGTGGTCATCGTCAGGACCGCATGGTCCGTGGGCACGATGACCGTCCTGTCATCCGCATGCACGATCCGGGTGCGGCTCACCGCGTAGGTGAAGGTGCCGGCCGACGTCTTCACGATCAGCCGGTCGCCTATCTTCAGCTTGTTGAGCTGCCTGAAGACCGTGTCCCGATGTCCCGACACGACGCAGTTGTCCGCTTCTCCGGGAAGCACGCTCTTGGTGTAGTGCCCCACGCCCCGCACCAGCACCTTGTCAACGGTCCCCTCGAGCAGGGGCAGCGTCCGCTTGAGCGCCGGGATCGCCAAGGTCCCTATCGTGTCCCCCTGAACGGGACGCGTCGCATAGGCGACCGGGCTGGCGACGGGCGCCGCGGATGCGGGAACGGACGCCGGGGCCGGGGCGGGTGCCGGGGTCGTCTCGACCGTCGCGGCGCTGGCGGCTGCTGCCTTGTTCAGCTGCGCATCGGACTGCGACCAGATCCCGAACGCGGCCCACGATACGCAACCTATCCCCAGGACAAGGAGTCCCAGGGATAGGAAGGTGACGAGGGGGCGCTTGCCCCGAGAGTGTTTTCCCTTATTCAAAGCGCTTTCTGATGCTCCAGCCCGCAGCGCCGACCAGCATCAAGGCAACTCCGAGGAGCAGCACGTCGTAGAGAGGCGTGGCCGTCTTCGGGAGTTCTCCGCCGCCTGTCGTCGTCGGCGTGGTGCCCGCGCAGCGATCGTTGGTGATGGTGTTGTGGTCCAGGGTGACCGAGCCGTTGCGCGCCAGCAGCTGACCATTGATGGTCGCACCGGTCTGCGCGCTGATGTCCGTCAAAGCGAGGAGGTGTCCCACGAAGTGGGAGTTCGAACCGAGCGTTGCGGAGCTCGTGACCTGCCAGAAGACGTGGCAGGCCTGGGCGCCGTTGATCAGCCGGATGTTGCTTCCCGACGCCGTGATGAGCGAGGAGGCGGACTTGAAGATGAAGACGGCATTGGGNNGACGTAGACGCCGGCCTTCAACGTGGTCCCGCCGAGTTCGACCGGGATGGTGGTGAAGGGAGTCCTCCCCGCCGCGTCGGTATAGGCGGTTCCCAGATCGGCCTGAGCCTGGAGCGCGACGGCATCGGCCAGATGAACGGCACCGCTCATCGTCACGGTCTCCTGACCGGTGAACGCGCTGCCGGGCGACACCCCGACATTTCCGCCGGCGCTGCCGCCGATCGTCGTCGCCCCCGTGTTGGTGACCGTCTGCCCGGCAAGGACGGCGAAACTGCGAGCCGTCCCAAGACCCACGGTCGGCTGAGCCGCCAAGCTCACCGCAGGCAGGATCATCATCGCGGTGAACACCAGTGCCACCATCAACGACAAGGACCGCCACTTGGTAAGTGTTTTCATAGGATTA
>PKWR01000027.1:9254-17682 GCA_003133285.1 Coriobacteriia bacterium | reverse complement strand
CCGAACCTCGTGCGCATCTCCCCGGCGAGCGAGTACCACATGCAAGACCTTCACGCGGCAGGCGGCATCCCCGCGATCATGGCCGAGCTGGCCGAGGTCGGGCTGGTGGACGCCGACGCTCTTACGGTCACCGGTCGGCCGCTCTCGGCCACGCTGGCGCAGGCGGCCGTTCGCGATCCCTCGGTCATCCACCCCGTCTCCTCGCCGTACGCGGCGGTCGGCGGGCTGCGCGTCATGCGCGGCAACCTGGCCCCCGACGGCGCCGTCGTCAAGCAGTCGGCGGTCTCTGCCGAGATGCGGCAGCACACCGGACCCGCGCGTGTGTTCGAGTGCGAGGAGGACGCGGTCGCGGCCATCCTGGGCGGGCACATCGTCCCGGGTGACGTGGTGGTCATCCGCTACGAAGGCCNNCTCATCACCGACGGCCGCTTCTCCGGGGCGACGAAGGGCCCGGCCATCGGGCACGTCTCGCCCGAGGCGGCGCTCGGCGGGACGATCGCGCTCGTGCAGGAGGGCGATCCCATCCAGATCGACATCGATGCCGGCACGCTGGACGTGCTCCGCTGCGACGAGGAGCTGGCGGCGCGCCGCGCGGAATGGACCGCTCCGGCGCCCCGAGTCACGACCGGCTACCTGGCCCGCTATGCGGCGCAGGTCTCCAGCGCCGACAAGGGGGCGATCCTCGGATGAGCCCGACGAACGCGCACGCACCCGCGCGCACCCGCGCGCATGAGAAGACCAGGGAGGTGACGGCATGAAGATGATCGGCGGTCAGGCGCTCGTCCGCGCCCTTGAGGACGTGGGCGTCGAGGTGGTGTTCGGATACCCCGGAGGGGTGGCGCTCCCGATCTTCGACGCTCTCTACGACTCCACCAAACTGAGATGCGTGCTCCCGCGCCACGAACAGGCCGCGGTCCACATGGCCGACGGCTACGCCCGCGTGACCGGCAAGGCGGCGGCGGTCATCGTCACGAGCGGCCCCGGCGCGACGAACACGATCACGGGCATCGCCAACGCCTACATGGACTCGATCCCGATGGTGGTCTTCACCGCCCAGGTCGCGACCCCCGTCATCGGCACGGATGCCTTCCANNACGAGCTGGTCGAGGTGATCGCCGAGGCCTTCCACATCGCGACGACCGGCCGTCCCGGTCCCGTGCTCATCGACGTGCCCGCCGACGTGAGCAAGCACGAGATCGAGTACCACTGGCCGGAGAGCGTCAACCTTCCCGGCTACAAGCCCACCTACCGCGGCCACGCCAAGCAGATCAAGCAGGCGGTGCAGCTGATCACCAAGGCACGCAAGCCGCTGCTCTACGCCGGCGGCGGTGTGCTCGGCTCGGGCGCCTGGAAGGAGCTCAAGGAACTCGCCGAGCTCATGCAACTGCCCGTCGTGGCGACGTTGATGGGCAAGGGCGTCTTCCCGGAGGACCATTACCTCGCGCTCGGTATGCCCGGCATGCACGGGGCGAAGTTCGCGAACTACGCCATCACCGAGACCGACCTGCTCATCGCCGTCGGCGTGCGCTTCGACGACCGGGTCACCGGCAAGCTGGCGGCCTTCGCGTCGAAGGCCAAGGTCATCCACGTCGACATCGATCCCGCTGAGATCGGCAAGAACAAGCCGGTCGACGTGCCCATCGTGGGAGACGCGAAGAACGTGCTCTCCGAGATGGTGGCGGAGCTGCGCAAGGTGAACGCCGAGCCGCGCACCGACGCGTGGATGCGCGTCATCGACGACTGGCGCGCGCGCTTCCCGTTCCACTACCACGAGCGCGAGGGCGTGGTCATGCCCGAGTACGTGGTGGAGCGCGTACGCGAGCTGTCCAAGGGGCGTCCGACCGTCATCTGCACCGAGGTGGGCCAGAACCAGATGTGGGCCTGCCAGTACACGAAGGTCACCGAGCCGCGCACGTGGGTGAGCTCCGGCGGCCTGGGCACGATGGGCTTCGGGCTGCCGGCCGCGATCGGCGCGCAGATCGGGCGCCCCGGGTACTTGGTGATCGACATCGCCGGCGACGGCTCGATCCAGATGAACAGCCAGGAGATGGCGACCGCGGCCATCGAGAAGCTCCCGGTCAAGGTCGTGCTGCTCAACAACGGCTGCCTGGGCATGGTGCGGCAGTGGCAGGAGCTGTTCTACGACAAGCGCTACGCCAGCTCCACGCTCGCGCAGGACTGTCCCGACTATGTGAAGCTCGCCGACGCGTACGGCTGGCACGGCGCGCGCGTGACCGACCCGGCCGACGTCGACGCCGCGCTGCTGGCGGCCTTCGACCACGAAGGGCCCGCACTCATCGACTTCCGCGTGGCGGGCGACGAACTGGTCTACCCGATGGTCGCCCCGGGCGGCTCCATCGACGAGATGCTCGGCGGCATAGCCGGCGGGCCCGTCTCGGAGATGCTCGACGGCGAACTGCTCGAGGAGGTGTGGGAGTAGCCATGCAGAACAAGCACACCCTCTCGGTGCTCGTCGAGAACAAGGCAGGCGTCCTGACGCGCGTCACGTCGCTGTTCGCGCGACGCGGGTTCAACATCGACTCGCTCGCGGTTGGCGTGACCGAGGACCCGTCGCTCTCCCGCATCACCATCGTGGTGGGCGGGGAGGACACGTCGCTCGAGCAGGTCGCCAAGCAGCTCCACAAGCTGATCAACGTGATCAAGATCCAGGACCTCGACCCCAAAGAGATGGTCGACCGCGAGCTCGTGCTCTACAAGGTCAACGCGCCGGCCGATCGCCGTCACGAGATCATCGAGATCGCGAACGTGTTCCGAGCCAAGATCGTGGACGTCGGCAAGTCGACGCTGACGATCGAGGCGACCGGCGCCGGCGACAAGTTGTCGGCGATGGAGGACCTCCTGCGGGTCTACGGCATCAAGGAGCTGGCCCGCACGGGCAGGATCGCACTGTCGCGCGGGCTGCGCGAAGGCGGCTGAGACGACGGATCATCACGCACCACCCGCACCACGCACGCATCACAGGTGAACAACGAAGGGAAGCGATCAGAAGCTATGGCACACATCTTCTACGAGAAGGACTGCGACCTCGAACTGCTGAAGGCTCGCAAGATCGCGATCATCGGCTTCGGCAGCCAGGGCCACGCCCACGCGCTCAACCTGCACGATTCCGGCTGCGACGTGCGTGTGGGGCTGCGCGCCAGCTCGAAGAGCTGGGACAAGGTCAAGGAGGCCGGTCTGCGCGTCATGACCCCGCGCGAGGCGGCCCAGGAAGCCGACATCGTGATGATGCTCGTGCCGGACGAGACGGCCGCGCACATCTACTACTCGGAGATCCACGAGTCGATGACCGCCGGTAAGGCGCTCGCCTGGGCCCACGGTTTCAACATCCACTTCGACCAGGTCGTTCCGCCCGCGGACGTCGACGTCTTCATGGTCGCCCCGAAGGGCCCGGGCCACATGGTGCGCCGCGTGTTCACCGAGGGCTCCGGCGTGCCGAACGTCGTCGCCGTCCACCAGGACGCGACCGGCCAGGCCATGCAGCTCGCGCTGGCGTGGGCCGCGGGCATCGGCGGAGCGCGCGCCGGCGTGATCGAGACCACCTTCCAGGAGGAGACCGAGACCGACCTGTTCGGCGAGCAGGTCGTGCTCTGCGGCGGCGTGACGCACCTCGTCGAGGCCGCGTTCGACACGCTCGTCGAGGCCGGCTACCAGCCCGAGATCGCCTACTTCGAGACGTTCCACGAGCTCAAGCTCATCGTCGACCTGATGTACGAGGGCGGCATGGCCAAGATGCGCGACTCCATCTCGAACACCGCGGAGTTCGGCGACTACTACACAGGCCCGAAGATCATCACCGACGAGGTCAAAGAGGCCATGGCCGAGCGGCTGTGGAACATCCAGTCCGGCGCCTTCGCGCGCGACTGGATCCTCGAGAACAAGGCCGGACAGCCGAACTTCAAGGCCATGCGCCGCATCCACGCCGACTCCTACATCGAAGAGGTCGGTGGCGAGCTGCGCAGCATGTTCAGCTGGCTTCGCAAGGAGTAGCGAGCTTTCCCGCACGACGCGTGTCGCAACCGCCGGTGAGCGAACGAGCCCGTAAGGAGTGTGTCCGATGCAGAAGAAGTACCTGATGACGCCGGGTCCCACCCCGGTACCCTCGGAGGTCCTGCTCGCGCAGGCCCGCCCGATGATCCACCACCGCACGCCCGACTTCTCGGCGATGCTGATGGAGTGCGTGGACGGCCTGAAGTACGTCTTCCAGACCGCCAACGACGTCCTCATCCTCGCGTGCTCGGGCACCGGTGCGATGGAGTCCTCCTTCGCGAACCTCTTCTGCGCCGGCGACACGGTGATCGTGGCGCGCAACGGCAAGTTCGGCGACCGCATGGTCTCGCTCGCCAAGGTCTATGGGCTCGTGGTCGTCGACCTCACCTACGAGTGGACCGAGGTCGTGCGGCCCGCGGACATCGCGAAGGCGCTCGAGGAGCACCCGGACGCGCGCGGCGTGGTCGTCGTGCAGTCCGAGACCTCCACGGGCGTGCTCAACGACGTCGAGGCGATCGGCGCGATCGTGAAGGACTTCGATGACTGCGTGTTCATCGTCGACTCGATCACGGGCATCGGCGCGGTGCCGTGCCTCACCGACGAGTGGCACCTCGACGTGGTCATGACGGGCTCCCAGAAGGGGCTCATGCTCCCGCCGGGTCTTGCCGCGGTCACGGTGTCTCCGAAGGCGTGGCGCGCCTACGAGCGCAGCACCCTGCCGAAGTTCTACTTCGATTGGATGCGCTACAAGAAGAACCTCGACAAGCAGACGACGCCGTTCACACCGGCCGTCTCGCTCGTCGTCGGCCTCACCGAGGCGCTGCGCCTCATGCGCGAGGAGACGATCGAGGGCATCATCTCGCGGCACTCCCGCCTGGCTGAGGCGACGCGCAAGGGCTGCGAGGCGCTGGGCATGAAGCTGTTCGCGCCGCCCGAAGGTCGGGGGAGCGCGGTCACGCCGGTGTGGGTGCCCGAGGGCGTGGACGGCAAGAAGATCGTCTCGATCATGAAGAACAAGTACGGCGTCACGATCGCCGGCGGCCAGGACGACTACGTCGGACGCATCTTCCGCGTCGGGCACTTGGGCTACTTCGGCGACTTCGACATCATCACCACGCTCGCGGCGCTCGAGATGACGCTCGCCGAGCTCGGCTACGACTTCGAGCGCGGCGCCGGCATCAAGGCCGCCGAAGCCGTCTTTATGGGGGAGTGAACGAGATGACGATGAAGGTACTGGTCGCTGACAAGATCGCCGATTCCGGCATCGACAAGCTGCGCGAGGCCTACCAGGTCGACGTCAAGACGGGTCTGTCCGAGGCCGAGCTGATCGACGTCATCGGGGACTATGACGGCCTGATCGTGCGCTCGGCCACGCGGGCGACGCGTCCCGTGATCGAGGCCGCAAACAACCTCAAGATCATCGGCCGCGCCGGTGTGGGCATCGACAACGTGGACGTGACCGCCGCCACCGAGCGCGGCATCATCGTCTGCAACGCGCCGACGTCCAACGTCGTGTCCGCCGCCGAGCACACCTGGGCGCTGCTCATGGCGCAGGCGCGCATGATCCCGCAGGCCAACGCTTCGCTGAAGTCCGGCAAGTGGGAGCGCAGCAAGTTCACGGGCGCCGAGTTCTACGAGAAGACGCTCGCGATCATCGGGCTCGGCCGCATCGGCACGCTCATCGCCGAGCGGGCCCGCGCGTTCCAGATGCGCATCATCGGCTACGACCCCTACATCTCGGAGGACCGCGCTGCGGCGATCGGCGTCGAGCTGTTCGGCTCGATCGACGAGCTGCTGCCGCAGGCCGACTTCATCACGGTCCACCTGCCCAAGACCAAAGAGACGATCGGCATGTTCGGCGCCGAGCAGTTTGCGAAGATGAAGGACGGCGTGCGGCTGGTCAACACCGCTCGCGGCGGCATCTACCAGACCGACGCGCTCGTCGACGCGCTCAAGAGCGGCAAGGTCGCCAGCGCGGCCATCGACGTGTTCGAGGTGGAGCCGACCACCGAGTCGCCGCTCTTCGCGCTCGACAACGTGATCGTCACNNCTGGTGGCCGCGGGGCTGCGCGGCGAGATGGTCTCCACTGCCGTCAACATCGCGCCGGTCTCGCCGGACGTCATGGACAAGGTCGGACCGTACCTGCAACTCGCCGAGCAGCAGGGCGCGATGGTCGCACAGCTCGCGCCCGGCGGCGTCGACGCGATCGAGGTCGTCATGGTCGGCGGACTGGCCGACACCGACACGCGCATCCTGCGCACGGCGGTACTCAAAGGCATGCTCACGATCGCCACGGACGAGCCCGTCAACTACGTCAACGCCGACTACTTCGCGCGTCAGCGCGGCATCGACGTGACCGAGTCGAAGCGCACCGCCACGCACGACTACGTCTCCATGATCATCGTGAAGGCCACGTGCGCGGGCACGACGGTCGATGTGGCCGCCGCGCTCATCGGCAAGAAGAACGAGCCCCGGCTGGTGTCGCTGTTCGGCTACGACCTCGACATGATGCCCGAGAGCCACATGGCGTTCTTCCTGCACCCCGACCGCCCCGGGACGATCGGCAAGGTCGGCAGCATCCTCGGCGACGCGGGCATCAACATCGGTTCCATGCAGGTGGGACGCGACGAGGCGGGCGGCACCGCGATGATGGGCATCACCGTGGACACCGCGCTCAGCGCACCGCTGCTGGCGCGCATCAAGGAAGAGGCGGGCATGCAGGAGGCCTGGAGCGTCGAGCTCTAGGCGCGACCGCACGCGCAGTTCGAACAGGGAGTCCCTCAGATGGCCACCGATATCGTCAGGATCTTCGACACCACGCTGCGAGACGGGGAGCAGTCCCCGGGCGCGAGCATGAACACCGGCGAGAAGCTGGAGATCGCGCGACAGCTGGTGCGTCTCGGCGTCGACGTGATCGAGGCCGGCTTCCCGGTCTCGAGCCCCGGCGACTTCGAGTCCGTGCGGGCCATCGGGCTCGAGGTCGGCGACGCCGTCGTAGTGTGCGCGTTGTCGCGAGCTGTGGAGAATGACATCCGGGTCGCCGCCGACGCGCTCTCGACGTCGAAGCGCCCCCGCATCCACACGGGGATCGGCGTCAGCCCCTCACACCTCCGCGACAAGCTGCGGATCGACGAGGCCACCGCCGTCGAGCGGGCTGTCGCCGCCGTGAAGCTGGCGCGCAGCCTCGTGGGTGACGTCGAGTTCTACGCCGAGGACGCCGGGCGCGCGGATCCGGCGTTCCTCTATCGGATGATCGAGGCGGCCATCGCCGCCGGCGCCACCGTGGTCAACATCCCGGACACCACCGGCTACACCTATCCCGAGGAGTTCGGCGCGCTCATCGCCGGGCTCCACGGCAACGTCGCGGGCATCGAGGGCGTCACCGTGTCGGTGCACTGCCACAACGACCTCGGCATGGCCACGGCGAACGCGCTCGCAGGCGTGAAGGCGGGCGCGCGGCAGGTCGAGTGCACCATCAACGGCATCGGAGAGCGTGCGGGCAACACCGCGCTCGAAGAGGTCGTCATGGCGCTGCGGCAGCGGTCGGCCTACTTCGGGTGCGACACGCGCATCGACGCGCACAACATCACGCGCCTCTCGCGGCTGGTCTCCAAGATCACGGGCATCCCGGTCCAGCCGAACAAGGCGATCGTGGGCGCCAACGCGTTCGCGCACTCGTCGGGCATCCACCAGGACGGCGTGCTCAAGGAGCGTTCGACCTACGAGATCATCGATCCGGCCGAGGTCGGCGTCGGCGGGAGCTCGATCGTGCTGTCCGCACGCAGCGGCCGTCACGCTCTCAAGCATCGTCTCGGCGAGCTGAACATCGTGCCGAGCGACGCCGAGTTCGACCAGGTCTACCAGCAGTTCCTCGCGCTGGCGGACAAGAAGAAGGAGGTCTTCGACGAGGACCTCGAGGCGTTGGTCTCCGACTCGGAGCGCGCGGCGGAGGAGGTCTACCACCTCCAGCAGGTGCACGTGACCTGTGGCGATCCCGGCATCCCGACAGCCACCGTCGAGCTGATCACGTCCGCCGGGGAGCACGTCATCGATGCATCGTACGGCGACGGCCCGGTCGACGCGGTGTGCAACGCCATCAACCGCATCGTCGGCGTGCCTGTGGAGATGATCGAGTTCACGGTGCAGTCGGTGACGAAGGGTCTGGACGCCCTGGGCGAGGTCGCCTTCCGCGTGCGCAGCGAGGACGGCCGCGTCTTCACCGGGCGCGGCGCGCACTCCGATATCATCGTGGCCTCGGCCAAGGCGTACATCAATGCCCTGAACCGCATGCTCGTGAGCGTCAAACCCTCTGTCAGCGAAGAGTAGCGAAAGGACGCACGCGATGCCCCGTCCCATGACGATCACCGAGAAGCTGCTGGCCGCTCACGCGGGCTTGGACGAGGTCGTGCCGGGCCAGCT
>PKWR01000027.1:0-9224 GCA_003133285.1 Coriobacteriia bacterium | reverse complement strand
CACTACACCCCGAACAAGGACATCAAGTCGGCCGAGCAGGCCAAGCTGGTGCGCGAGTTCGCGCGCGAGTTCGGCATCTCGCACTACTACGAGATCGGCTGCATGGGCGTCGAGCACGCCCTGCTCCCCGAGCAGGGTGTGGTGGGCCCCGGCGACGTCATCATCGGCGCCGACTCCCACACCTGCACCTACGGGGCGCTGGGCGCTTTCGCGACCGGGGTGGGCTCGACCGACGCCGCCGCGGGCATGGCCACGGGCACCGCGTGGTTCAAGGTGCCGTCGTCGATCAAGTTCGAGATCACCGGCGCGCTGCGGCCGTGGGTGGGCGGCAAGGACATCATCCTGCACATCATCGGCATGATCGGGGTCGACGGCGCGCTCTACCAGTCGATGGAGTTCACCGGGGAGACGATCGAGCGCCTCGGCATGGACGACCGCTTCACCATCTGCAACATGGCGATCGAGGCCGGCGGCAAGAGCGGCATCATCGCGTTCGACGAGACGACCCGCGCCTATGTCGAGGGCCGTGCCGAGCGTCCCTGGACCGTCTACGCATCCGATCCGGACGCCGAGTACGCGCGCGTCATCCGCATCGACGCCTCTGAGATCGAGCCCACGGTCGCGTTCCCGCACCTTCCGTCCAACACGCGCCCGGTGCGCGAGGCGCGCCACATCGCCGTGGACCAGGTCGTCATCGGTTCGTGCACGAACGGCCGCATCGAGGACCTGCGCATCGCGGCCGGCATCCTCAAGGGCCGGAAGGTCGACCCGCGCATCCGCCTCATCGTGATCCCCGCCACACAGGCGATCTGGAAGCAGGCCATGCACGAGGGGCTGTTCGACGTGTTCGTCGATGCCGGCGGCGCCGTCTCCACGCCGACCTGTGGCCCCTGCCTCGGCGGCCACATGGGCATCCTGGCGGCGGGGGAGCGCGCCCTGGCGACCACCAACCGCAACTTCGTCGGCCGCATGGGCGACCCGACCTCCGAGGTCTACCTCGCATCGCCGGCCGTCGCCGCGGCGACCGCCGTGGCCGGCCACATCGCACTGCCCGAAGACCTGGACTAAGGGAGCTGGCCGATGCGCTTCGAAGGAACCGCTCACCGCTACGGGCGTGACGTCGACACGGACGTCATCATCCCGGCGCGCTATCTCAACACCTCCGACCCGGCCGAGCTGGCCAAGCACTGCATGGAGGACATCGACGCCGGGTTCGTCGCCAAGGTGAAGCCCGGCGACATCATCGTGGCCGACGAGAACTTCGGGTGCGGCTCGAGCCGCGAGCACGCGCCGATCGCCATCAAGGCCGCGGGCGTCGACGTGGTCATCGCCACGTCGTTCGCNNCGCATCTTCTACCGCAACGCCATCAACACCGGGCTGCCCATCATGGAGTCGGCCGAGGCCGCGGCCGGGATCCGCGACGGCGACCGCGTCGCGGTCGACGCCGACACCGGCACCATCACCGATCTCACGACCGTCGAGGTCTACACGGCGCAGCCGTTCCCGCCGTTCGTGAAGGCGATCATCGAGCGAGGCGGGCTGATCGAGTCCGTGAAGGACAAGGTGGAGAAGTGACCCGCTCCGTCCGCATCTGCCTGCTCCCCGGCGACGGCATCGGTCCCGAGATCATGCGTGAGGCCGTCAAGGTCCTGCGTGCCGTCGGCGAGCGGTGGGACGTGGGGTTCGAGCTGAGCGAGGCGTTGCTCGGCGGCATCGCCATCGACGAGACCGGCTCTCCGCTGCCTGCCGAGACGCTCGCCGAAGCGCGCGCAGCCGATGCCGTGCTGCTGGCGGCCATCGGGGGTCCCAAGTGGGACACGACCGACCCCGCCAAGCCGCGGCCGGAGCAGGGGCTGCTCGGGATCCGCAAGGAGCTCGGCCTCTACGCGAACCTGCGGCCGGTGCGCATCTTCCCGCCGCTCAGGGGTGCGTCGTCGCTGAAGCCCGAGGCCCTCGAAGGCGTGGACATGCTGATCGTCCGCGAGCTCACGGGCGGCCTCTACTTCGGCGAGCGGGGTCGCGAGGCGGACTCCCCCGGGGCGGCGACGGGCGGTGGCGCCGGCAGGCGCGCTTACGACACGCTCGACTACCGTGAGTACGAGATCGAACGCATCGCGCGCACGGCGTTCGAGGCCGCGGCCGGCCGGCGCGGGCGTCTCCACTCGGTCGACAAGGCCAACGTGCTCGAGTCCTCGCGGTTGTGGCGGGAGGTCGTGCACGAGGTGGCGCGCGACTATCCCGGTGTCGAGCTCATCGACCAGCTCGTGGACAACACCGCGATGCAGCTGGTCCGCCAGCCGGCCCAGTTCGACGTGATGGTCACCGAGAACATGTTCGGAGATATCCTCTCCGACGAGGCGTCCATGCTCACCGGGTCGCTCGGCATGCTCGCATCCGCCTCGCTGGGAGATGGCACGGCCCTCTACGAGCCGAGCCACGGATCGGCGCCCGACATCGCCGGCCTGGGCGTCGCGAACCCCCTCGCGATGCTGCTGTCGGTCGAGATGATGTTCCGCCACTCCCTCGGGATGCCGGAGGCCGCCGACACGCTCTCGGGGGCCATCGCGCGCACGCTCGACGACGGGTACCGCACGCGCGACATCGCCGATGAGACCACCGATCCGGCCATGCTGGTCGGCACGGTGGAGATGGGCGACCTGGTCGTCGCGAGACTCTAGGACCACACGGGCACACGCGCAGGCGCCGATACACGCCTGCGAGACGAGGAAGGGGTCGGAAGATGGCAGTACTGCCGAAGGTGGACAAGATCTGGATGGACGGCGCGCTCGTCGACTGGGACGCGGCGCAGGTCCACGTCCTCACGCACGCCCTGCACTACGGTTCGGGCGTGTTCGAGGGCATCCGCTGCTACGAGACCCCCGATGGCCCCGCGGTGTTCCGTCTCACGGAGCACATGGAGCGGCTCGCACGCTCCGCGAAGATGATGCGCATGCCGATGCAGTACTCGGTCGGTGAGATGGTGGACGCCACCAGAGAGCTCATCGCGGCGAACAACCTCCCGGCCTGCTACATCCGCCCGCTCGTCTACCGCGGCTACGGCGTCATGGGCCTCGACCCGGTCCCGTCTCCCGTGCAGACCATGATCGCGGTGTGGCCTTGGGACAGCTACCTCGGCGCGGAGGCGCTCCAGAACGGCGTGGCCGCCGGCATCTCATCGTGGCGCCAGCGCGGCAACAACGCCATCCCGCCCCAGATCAAGGGGACCGGAAGCTACCTGAACTCGAGCATGGCCAAGATGGAGGCCAACGACCACGGCTACGCCGAGGCGATCCTCCTGAACGAGGCCGGCATGGTGTGCGAAGGCACCGGCGAGAACATCTTCATGGTCCGCGACGAGGTCATCATGACCCCGCCGGTGTCCGACGGGATCCTCGAGGGCATCACGCGTGACACCATCATCGCGCTGGCCCAGGACCTCGACTTCGACATCGTCGAGACCTCGCTCACGCGCGCCGACCTCTACACGGCCGACGAGGTCTTTTTCACCGGTTCGGCGGCGGAGGTGGTGCCGGTCGGCTCCATCGACCACCGCGAGATCGGCAAGCCCGGCCCCATCACGCTCGCGTTGCAGGAGGCGTACTTCAACGTGGTCCGCGGCAAGGACCCGGAGTACGACTACTGGCTCGAGCGGGTCTAGGCTCCGGCCCCGAAGTGCGAGAAGAAGGGGCGCCCCCGTGGGGGCGCCCCTTCCGGTGTCGCGGCTACTGCGTGTTGTCCGCGCGGTCGATGTAGACCAACACGACCAGCACCCCGGCAGCGAAGACCGCGGAGTCGATGACCCATGACACCGCCGTGAGCACCGGTGCGTCGAACAGGGGCCCGAACGATGACCCTGCAGGGGCCAGGACCATCGACCATGGGAACCACCGGCCCCACCCGATGGCGGCGACCATGAATGCGGCGGTGGCCATGAACGCCGAGAACATCATCGGGGGCAGGTAGCCCTTCTCGAGCGTTGCCAGAGCGGCCACCACGGGCAACGTCAGGTAGATCAGGCCGGCGATCTGGAAGCTCTGGGATGCCGACCGCCAGATGGGCGCCCAAGCGAATCCGGGCACGCCGAGGACGGAGGCGAACGCGGCCTGCATCACCACCGACAAGACGGTCAGCGCCGCGACCCACAGCGCGAGGACGACGAACTTCGCAACGACGAAGGTCTCGCGTCGAATGGGGAGGGTCAACATGTTCTTGGCGGTACCGTCGAAGAGCTCCCGCCCGAACAGGTAGCTCGTGGCGAGCCCGAAGATCAGGATGCCCCACCACGAGGCCATCATCTGGGGGCCGAGCCGCATGAAGGAGTCCCAGGTCACGTGCAAGTCGGCATCCATGGTCTTGACGCTCCCGGCGGAGACCGCCGGAACGAGCGCCACGGTCAGGAGGGTCCACAGCACCATCGGCGCGCGCCTGAGCTTGAAGAGCTCCGCCTTGAGCGCTCGCAGCATCCCGAAGCCTCTCTACGACACGTCGTCTGCGGCGTCGGTCTGCCGCGTCGCGAGGACCAGCCCTGCGAGGAACACACAGGCGGAGACGATCCATGACCCGAGGACGGGGTGAACGGACACGATCGGCATCCATGACGCGCCGACCAGGTGGACCGGGAGGTTCCACGGGTAGTAGCGCGAGAGGCTCGTGGCGGCAAGGCCGTTTCCGACCATCACCGCGGCGAGTGCGAACAGCATCCCCCGAAGGTAGCCACGTCCCGTCATCGTGATCCATGCCACGAGCGGCAGCGTGAGGTAGATCGCGAACGTGACGGTGATGCCGTCCCACAGCGCGCCCCACACGTGACGCCAGGCGAAGCCGGGTACGCCCACGATCACGAGTCCGATGGCGTGCAGTCCGAGCGACAGCAGCATCAGGCAGAAGATCCACGTCGCTACGACGACCATCTTCGCCGCGATGAAGTACTCCCGCCGCACCGGCAGGGTGAGCATGTTCTTCGCGGTGCCGTCCTTGTATTCGCGGCCGAACACGTAGGTCGCCACGAACGAGAACAGCAGGATGCCCCACGTGCCCGAGATGCCCTGCACCGCGACACGCAGCTGGTTCGGCCAGTCGACCTGGTAGAAGCCTGAATCGACTGCTTGCCTGAAGGAACCTCCCGCCGATGTGATCCGCGCGGTGATGGCAGGGTCCTTGAGCAGCACGGCGTTCAGAACGGTGGCGAGGATCGCGTAGGCGATGACCACGATGGCCGCCCACAGCAGGGTCCGGGAGCCTTTGAGCTTGAGGAACTCGGCCTTGAGGGCGCGCGTCATCGACGCCACCCCCTTCTGCCGACGCGCCGTTCCGGCGCAGGGTCCTCATCGGAGCCGCCCGTGAGCTTCACGAAGTGGTCCTCGAGGTTGTCCTCGGACACCCGTGACGCCGTGACCTCGACGCCCGCCTCGACGAGCGCCCGGTTCAGCTCTCCGACCCGGTCGAGGCCGCTGTAGACGCGGACCACACCCTCCTCGTGGACGGCGTAGTCCGAGATGCCGAGCCGATCCTCGAGCACCCACGCGGCGCGCTTCGCGTCCGACACCGCGAATTCGAGGTAGGTCCGGTTCCGGAGCCGAAGGTCGTCCAGCGCGATCTCCTCCAGCAGCCGGCCCTCGTGGATGATGCCGACGCGCGTCGCGATCTGCTGGACCTCGGACAGGATGTGGCTCGACAGGAAGATCGTGATCCCGCGGTCGGTCGACAGCTGCTTGAGGATCGTGCGGATCTGCACGATGCCGACAGGGTCGAGCCCGTTGGTCGGCTCGTCGAGGATGAGGATCTCGGGCTTGTGGATGAGCGCGCGGGCGAGCCCGAGCCGTTGCTTGTTCCCTGCCGAGAGCGTCGACGCCTTGCGCGAGAGGTACTCGCCCAGATCGCACATCTCGACGACCTCATCGACCCAGCCGCTCCTTCGCAAGCCGAGCAGGTCGCGCTGCATCTCGATGTTCTCACGGACGGTCAGGTTGCCGTAGAAGCCGGGCGTCTCGACCATGGAGCCGATGCGCTCGAACGCGCGGACGGCGTTCGGGGCCATGCGCTGCCCCAGGATCTCCGCATAGCCGTCCGTGGGCCTGATCAGAGCCAGCATCATCCGTATCGTCGTGGTCTTGCCCGCGCCGTTCCGTCCGAGGAACCCGTAGATCTCACCCCGCCGGACCGTCAGGTCGAGGCTTTCGACCGCCCTCACGTCCTTGAAGTGCTTGGTCAGCCCCACCGTCCTGATGACGGACTCGGCCGTTGCCGTTCCCCCCATGTGATCACCTTCCCTTCAGGGTCGATAATGGGGGAGACGGCTGAACGAGGCGTTCCACGGCGCTTACGTTTCGCTGAAATCGGCGGCAGGCATCGAGAGCGTGAACGTGACGACGCCGGCTGCGCCGTTCCCGGCAGTGATGGAGCCGTCCATCCGCTCAGCGAGCTCCCGGGCGATCGCGAGGCCGAGGCCGGTGCCGCCCGCGGGTCCGGTCACACCGCGCTGGAAGAGGCGCTCGGCGTCCTCGGGCAGGCGTGCACCGTCGTTGCTCACGCTCACCAGATAGTCGGGTCCGCGCCGTTCCATGACCACGGCGAACGTCGTCATGCCCGCGCCATGATGGATGCTGTTCGACACGAGGTTCGACAGGATGCGGGAGAGCGCCGACTGGTCCGCCTCGACCATGCAGCGCCCGTCGGGGATCCCGACGTCCACGCGCACGTCGGCTCCGGCGAGCTGCGGCTCGAAACCGAGCACGGAGCGGCGCACCGCCTCCGCGAGGTCGATGGGCGCGGGTGTGAGCTCGAGGTCGTCGGCGTCGATGCGGGCGGCGTAGAAGAGGTCGTCCGTGAGCTGCGCGAGCGCTTCCGTCTTGGCGGCGATCACAGCCAGGTAGCGCTCCGGCTCATCGCCCAGTCCGCGCTGCAGCGCGTCGGTGTAGCCCGCGATCGATGTGATCGGCGTGCGGAGGTCGTGCGAGATGTCCGCGAGCAGCTGGCGCTGTGCGGCGTCGCGAGCGGTCGCGGTCTCGCGCTCGTGTTGGATGGCATCGGCGAGTGTGTTGAGGGTCTCGGCAGCCTCGGCGGCCTCGTCGTCGCCGGGTAGGATGATCCGATGGGCGAGGTTCCCCCGCGCGAACTGGCGCGCGCCCTCGGTGATGCGCCGCAGCCGTGAGCGCTGTCGCGCGGTCCCGAGAGCGAGGCCCGCTCCGAAGGCCACGGCTGCGGCCGCCGCGATCGCGATGGCGACAGACCACGTCATGTGCGCGAGGTCTCCTCGAAGCGGTAGCCGATGCTCCACACCGTGGTGAGCAGCTCGGGCCGGTCCGGATGCGACTCGATCTTCGTGCGGAGGCGCCGCATGTGGACCTGCACGGTGCCGAGGTCGCCGAAGGGCTCCTCGTGCCACACGGCCTCGTAGATCTGCGACTTGGTGAAGACGCGGCCGGGATGCTCGGCGAGCAAACGGAGGATGTCGAACTCCTTGGCCGTCAGTTCGACCTCGGCGCCGCGCACGGTGACCCGTCGGCGGGCGACGTCGATGCGCACGGGGCCCGTCTCCACGATCTCGTCGGAGGTGTCGGCACTGGACGCTCCGTAGCGGCGCAGGTGCGCCTTGACCCGGGCCACCAGCTCGAGCGGGCTGAACGGCTTCGTGACGTAGTCATCCGCGCCGACTCCCAGGCCCACCGCCTTGTCGACGTCGGAGTCGCGCGCGGACAGCATGATGATGGGGACGTCGGAGCGCTCGCGAAGTTGCCGGGCGAGCTCGAATCCGTCGGAGTCGGGCAGCATCACGTCGAGCACCGCGAGTACGCAGGGGGACTCCGCGAACGCCTGTAGAGCGGCCGCTGCGGTGCTTGCGGTCACGACCTCATAGCCCTCGGCCTCGAGGTTGAGCCTGACGACCTCGACGATCGCAGGATCGTCGTCGACGGCCAGGATGCGGCCCTTCATGCGGTTCCCCCTCCGGAACGCCCCCTATGGTGACACACGATGCATCCGCGCCGCTGCGCTATCATGGCGGACACGATCCCGGCACCACCCGGACCCGGGGGCCTGAGCATGATCACCATCTACGACACCACGCTCCGCGACGGGACCCAGCGCGAGGGCATGTCCCTCTCGGTCGAGGACAAGCTGCGCATCGTGCAGCGCCTCGACGACCTGGGCGTGCACTTCGTCGAGGGCGGGTTCCCCGGCTCCAATCCCAAGGACATCGAGTTCTTCGAGCGGGTCCACTCGCTCGATCTGAAGACCGCCGTCGTCTCGGCGTTCGGGTCCACCCGTCGCAAGGACGTCGCGGTCGCCGACGATCTCGGCCTGGCCGCGCTGCTCGCGACCGGGTGCGACGCCGTCTGCATCGTCGGCAAGGCGTGGGACCTGCACGTGATCGAGGCGCTCGGGGCCACGCTCGAGCAGAACCTCGACATGGTGTCGGAGAGCGTGTCCTACCTGAAGGCTGCCGGCCGTACCGTCTTCCTGGACGCGGAGCACTTCTTCGACGGGTACGCGGCCAACCCCGAGTACGCGCTGGCCGTCTGCCGCGCGGCGGCGGACGCGGGGGTGGACGCCGTAGTCCTGTGCGACACCAACGGCGGCACGCTCCCGCAGGACATCTCGCGGGTCGTCACGGCGATCGCGCCGCTCGTCGGCGCTCCGCTCGGCATCCACACGCACAACGACGCGGGCTGCGCCGTCGCCAACGCGCTGCTCGCGGTCGAGGCCGGCTGCACGCACGTGCAGGGCACCATCAACGGCTACGGCGAGCGGGCCGGCAACGCCGACCTCACGGCGATCATCCCGGCGCTCACGCTCAAGATGGGCCTCGAGTGCGTCAGCCGCGACCAGCTGCACCTCCTGACCGAGGTCAGCCACTTCGTGGCGGAGACCGCGAACCTGTCGCCGTACCCCCAACAGCCGTACGTGGGCACGAGCGCGTTCGCGCACAAGGGCGGCCTGCACGCGAGCGCGAACGACCGCCTCGCGGGCGCCTACGAGCACATCGACCCGGCCGCGGTGGGCAACCTCGCGCGCGTCGTGGTGAGCGAGCTGGCCGGACGCGCCTCGCTGGCGATGAAGGCGAAGGAGCTGGGGATCGACCTGTCCGCCGACCCCGCGGTCATCGGCGACGTGCTCGAGACGGTCAAGGAGCTCGAGCACCACGGCTACACGTTCGAGGCGGCCGACGCCTCGCTCGAGATCCTGATGCGCAAGAAGACCGGCACCTACACGCCGCTGTTCACGC
>PKWR01000077.1:7133-7402 GCA_003133285.1 Coriobacteriia bacterium | reverse complement strand
TCCAGCACCCGACGCAGGTGCTCTGCCAACATCGTCTCGTTCGCGGCATCGGGAGGCGCCACGGCGTCGGAGTCCTCGATGAAGTCGCCGAGCTGGCTGTCCTCTTCCTCGCCGATCGGCGTCTCGAGCGACACCGGCTCCTGCGAGATCTTGAGGATCTCTCGGACGCGCTCGGCCGTCATCTCCATCTGGTTGCCGATCTCCTCGGCGGATGGCTCACGTCCGAGCTCCTGCAGCAGCCCGCGCTGCACGCGAATGAGCTTGTTGAT
>PKWR01000077.1:0-7074 GCA_003133285.1 Coriobacteriia bacterium | reverse complement strand
ACGAGGCGCAGGTTGGCCTCGACCAGGGCGCGCTTGGCGTTGAGCCCGTCGGCCTCGGTGCGCTGGAGGGCGCGCTGGGTGGCGCGGTCCAGCTTCGTGCCGGCCTCTTCGGCCTCCTCCATCTCGGCGGCCGCGATCAGCCCTGCCTCGATGCGCTTCGCGAGGCTGACCTCCTGAGCGGCGGTCAGAAGCTGGACCTTGCCGATCTCCTTGAGGTACATGCGCACGGGGTCCGAGGTGAGCGGCGCGAGCGAGGCGTTCTCACTGCGGCGGCGCGGCTTCTTCTTGGCACGCGTGGCCTTGCGGACGGGACGGGCGGCAAGCACTTCCGCGATCTCTGCCGGCACCTCGGGAACGATCTCTCCTCCGAGGGCCGCTGAGACCTCGTCGGCTTCGATGATCATATCGGCGTCGTCGGCGCTCACGTCGACGGCGATGTCCGCGATCTCGATGCCGCTCTCCACGAAGTGCGAGTAGACGTTCTCGACCTGGTGCTCGGTGAGCTCGATGTCACCCAGGGCGCCGTCGATCTCGTCCTGCGTCAGGTTCCCCTTGGCCTTCCCGATCTTGACCAGCGTCAGGACCGCCGGCAGCGCCAGCTCCGGTGCGACCTTGTCGCCGGCGTCGGCCTTCGGCTTCGCAGAGGCCTTCGTCTTCGGGGCGGCCTTCACCGGCGCGGCTTCAGTGGTCGCGCTCGCGGTCTTGGCCGTCTTCTTCGGCGCTGCAGTCGCCTTCGGGGCCTCGTCGGCTCCGGCGGCGGCGTTCTTCTTCGGTGTGGCGCTCACAAGTCTCCTAACCATGGATCGTTCGATCAGTGGCCGACCGGGTCGACGCTGCGCAGCTCTGAGAGCCTGCGTTGCACTTCGGCAGCCCTTCGGAACAATTCGTCATACAAGGCCGAATCCCTAGAACTCTCCGCATCACGCATCTCGGATTGCAGACGCAACACCTCGCGCCGCAGCCCGAACTGCATCAGCCGCCCCAGGGTCTCCGGAAAACGCTCCAACGCCTCGGACGGGTCGAGCCCGTCCACCAGGTAGGTCGAGAGGGCGTCCGCCGCGGCGCGATCACGCGCCGCCACTGCTTCGAACAGTGCCCGTCCGGTCGCGTCCCCCGCCTCCACGATCGAACGGACGACGGCCTCCGTCGCGGCATCCGTCAAAGCACTGTCGATGGATAGCAAATCCCGTACCTGCTCGCGCAATTGCGGCGCGACGGCGATCTGTCGCGCCAGCTCCTGCTCGATCCGCACGTGCGCCCCCTGCGCCGCAGGCCGCGGAGCCGGTGCGCTCGGACCGCCGTCGCCCGCGGCCTTGGCGGCCTGCCCGTCGAAGGCCGGACGCGCGCTTCTCGCCACGGCCGCGACGGTCGCGTAGTCGGTGTGCAGGCGGCCGGCGACGTAGTTCGCGTAGTCCTGCGCCAGGATCGAGCCCCGGATGCTCGCGATGACCGCGGCCGCGTCGTCGAGCGCGCGCGTACGGCCCTCGGGCGTCGTGAGGTCGTGCGCGTCGAGGCGACGGTCGATGACGAAGCGCAGCAACGGCTCGGCGCCGTCGATGACGGACTGGAGCGCTTCCACGCCGCGTGCGACGACGAAGTCCGCCGGGTCGAGCCCGTCCGGCATGACCGCCACGAGCAGGTCCAGACGCGACGCGCCGGCCTCGGGTGTCGACGAGAAGTCGAGGAACTCGGCGGCGCGGTCGGCCGCCCGCATGCCCGCCGCGTCGCCGTCGAAGAGGTAGACGATGCGCTTCGCGAACCGGGCGAGCAGCTTCACGTGCCGCGCGGTCAGCGCGGTCCCCAAGGTCGCGACGACGTTGGTGATGCCCGCCTCGTGCAGGGCGATGACATCGGTGTAGCCCTCGACCACGACCGCCGTCCCCGTGGAGACGATCGCGCTCTTCGCGCGGTCGATCGCGTACATGTTCGCGGACTTGTGGAAGATCGGCGTGTCCGACGAGTTCAGGTACTTCGGCTGCCCGTCGCCGATCACGCGCCCGCCGAAGGCGATGACCCGCCCTTGCAGGTCCGAGATCGGGAACATGACCCGGTTGAAGAACCGGTCCTTGGTCTCTCCCTTGTCGCCGACGAGCGCGAGGTTGGCTTCCACCGCCTCGTCGCGCGTGAACCCCTGCGTCGCGAGCCAGGCCGTCAGCGCGCCGCGTCCGCCGGAGGCGTAGCCCAGCATCCAGCGCTTCGCGACCTCCGAGCCGAAGCCGCGACCTGCGAGGTACTTCCTCGCCGTCTCAGCGCCCGGCTCCTTGGAGGCGGCAAGCTGCTTGTGGAAGTACTCGGCTGCAGCGCCCGAGGCCGCCACGAGCCGCTCCTTGCGGCCCATCGGCACGCCCGCGCCGCCCTCCTCGACGATCTCGATCCGGGCACGCTCGGCCAGCAGGCGGATGGCGTCCGGGAACTCGAGGTTCTGCGTCTTCATCACGAACCCGAACGCATCGCCCCCCAGACCGCACCCGAAGCAGTGCCACAGCTGCGTGGAGGGGTCGACCTTGAACGACGCGGTCTTCTCGCCGTGGAACGGGCACAGCCCCCAGAACAGGCGGCCCTTCTGTCGCAGCGGCGTCGTCTCGGAGACGAGGGCCACGATGTCGGTGGCATCGCGCACCCGTGCGACGTCCTCGTCAGATATGCGACCCATGGCCCACCTCCTCTCGACTGCAGAAACGCGCCGACGCTCCCGAGGGCTTGTCTGCCCCCGGGAGCGTGCGGACGCTACCGATCATTCATGCCCGCGCAGGCGCGCGCGAAACCCGTGTACGCCGTGCCTACCCCCGCGTGAACAGAGGCGCGAACACGACGGCGATGACAGACATGACCTTGATGAGGATGTTCATCGACGGTCCGGCGGTGTCCTTGAACGGGTCGCCGACGGTGTCGCCGACGACAGCCGCGTGGTGTGCGTCCGAGCCCTTGCCGCCCATGGCGCCGCCCTCGATGTACTTCTTGGCGTTGTCCCACGCGCCGCCGGAGTTCGCCATGAAGATGGCGAGCAGGAATCCGACGATCAGGGAACCGGCCAGGAAGCCGCCGAGCATGCTCTTGGAGTAGAGGCCCACGAGGATCGGCAGGGCGCAGGCGAGCGACGCCGGCAGGATCATCTCACGCAGGGCAGCGGTCGTGGCGATGTCGACGCACTTGCTGTACTCGCCCTCGACGCCTTCGACGCCCTCCCTCAGACCTGTGATCTCGCGGAACTGACGACGGACCTCTTCGATCATCGCCTGTGCGGCACGGCCGACGGCGTTGATCGCCAGCGAGGAGAACAGGAACGGGAACATGCCTCCGATGAAGAGGCCGATGATCACGTTGCTCTGCAGGATGTCGATCCTGTCCAGCCCGACCTTGGTGGCGTAGAGCTGGAAGTACGCGAGCGCGGTGACCGCGGCCGAGGCGATGGCGAAGCCCTTGGCGATGGCGGCCGTGGTGTTGCCGACCGAGTCCAGCGAGTCCGTGATGGCGCGGACCTCGGGGCCCTGGTGGCTCATCTCGGAGATGCCGCCGGCGTTGTCGGCGATCGGGCCGTACGCGTCCACGGCGACCACGATGCCGGTGGTGGCGAGCATGCCGATCGCGGAGAGGCCGACAGCGAAGATGCCGCCGCCGAGGGGCATGGCCCACTCGCCCGCGACGTAGCTGACGCCCATGGCGATGACCAGGAAGATGATCGACGCGGCGGTCGACTGCATGCCCGTGGCGATACCGGCGAGGATGACGGTCGCGGGACCGGTCTTGGCGGCCTCAGCGATCTTCTTGACCGCCTGGTGCGCGTCGGAGGTGTAGATCTCGGAGGCCTGGCCGATGGCCATTCCGGCCGCCAGTCCCACGAAGATCGCGATGAAGAAGCCGATCGGGTTCACGACCGACTTGCCGGCGAACGCCGTACCGGCCGGGACCAGCCACAGGACGAGCGGCAGGCATGCCACGAGCGTCAGGATCGCAGCGCCGTACGTGCCGAGCGAGAGTGCACGACCGGGGTTGCCGCCTTCCTTGCCGCGAACGAACAGAGTCGCGATCGCGGAGCAGATCATGCCGACCGCAGCGATGAGCAGCGGGAGCAGGGCGCCGCGGAAGCCGAGGAGCAGCGAGCCGAGGGCCAGCGGCGCGACGATGGCGCCGACGTAGGACTCGTAGAGGTCCGCGCCCATGCCGGCGACGTCGCCGACGTTGTCGCCGACGTTGTCAGCGATGACCGCGGGGTTGCGGGGATCGTCCTCGGGGATCCCGGCCTCGACCTTGCCGACCAGGTCGGCGCCGACGTCAGCGGCCTTGGTGTAGATGCCGCCGCCGACACGCGCGAACAGCGCGATCGTCGAGGCGCCCAAGCCGAAGCCGGGGATGATGTCGGAGAAGATGGTGGTCGCGGGGATCTGCATCCCGAAGATCGACAGCATCGCGCCCGGGACCAACTCGAGGTCCTTGACGAGGCCGCTGGCGAACAGGAAGACCACGAAGCACAGCGACACGCCCAACAGGCCGAGGCCGGCCACGGTCAGACCCATGACGGCGCCGCCGCGGAACGCGACCTCGAGCGCCTTCGGCATGCTCTTCGTCGCTGCGTGCGTGGTGCGCGAGTTCGCACGCGTCGCGATCGTGAGGCCGATGAAGCCGGCGGAGCCGGAGAAGACGGCGCCCACGAGGTATGCCAGCGCCATCACGATGCCGCCGCTGGCCCGCAGGAAGACCGTCATCGCGATCGCGACCGCGACGAGGACGATCGCCACCGTGCGGTACTCACGGGTGAGGAACGCGAGGGCGCCCTCCTGGATGTGCTTCGAGATCTTCTGCATCAGCGCCGAGCCCGGATCCTGCTTCAGGACCCACGTAGCGTAGTACGCAGCGGTGCCGAGCCCGACCAGCGAACATAGAATTGCCACGAGCACGTATGTCATTGCTTCACTCCCTCGTCGCGCGACCCGTTAGTCCGATGTCTCCATGCCCCGACGAACCGCGGGCGCGGCGCGTGCGCCGTTCCCCCGAGTATTCGGCAAGCGTAGCGGACAATCCTTCCCGGCGCCACGCATTCGCTACATCCTCCAGGAAGCAGGTACGAAGAGGTCCTCGTAGCGTCCGATCGCGTAGCGGTCGGTCATCCCGGCGATGTAGTCGGTGACGCGCTGCGGGAGCTCCCCCGGCTCCGAGGGATGGTACTCGTCCGGCATGGCTTCCGGGTTGTCGAAGTAGTAGGTGAAGAGCGCTTTCACGACCCCCTCGGACTTCGGCTCCTCCTCCTTGGCGCGCTTCGAGAGGTACACGTGCTCGAAGAGGAACGAGCGCAGCGCCATCATCGCGTCCCAGACCCGCTCGCTCATCCGGATGGTGTCCGATTCGTCGGACTCCGCGATCGTGTCCTGCACCATCGTGCGGATCCGCGCGCCGTGCGTGTGCCCGAGCACCTCCGTCGGCCCCAAAGGCAGGTCGGCCTCGGCCAGCACGCCGCCGCGGACGGCGTCGTCGATGTCGTGGTTCACGTAGGCGATGCGGTCGGCGAGCCGCACGATCTGGCCCTCGAGCGTGGCGGGCATGCCCGCCCCTGTATGGTTGAGGATGCCGTCGCGCACCTCCCACGTGAGGTTGAGGCCCTTGCCGTCGTACTCGAGGTACTCGACCACGCGCAGGGACTGCACGTTGTGGTGGTAGCGGTCGGGCAGCGCCGGGTAGCGCTCGCGCAGCACGTCGTAGCACTCGGAGATGGCGTCCTCGCCGACATGACCGAAAGGTGTGTGCCCGAGGTCGTGACCGAGAGCGATGGCCTCCGTGAGGTCCTCGTTGAGACGCAACGCGCGCGCGATGCTGCGGGCGATCTGCGCAACCTCGAGCGTGTGCGTGAGCCGCGTGCGGTAGTGATCGCCCTCCGGCGCCAGGAAGACCTGCGTCTTGTGCATCAGCCGGCGGAACGCCTTGCTGTGGATGATGCGGTCGCGGTCGCGCTGGTACTCGGTGCGGTAGAGGTCGAGCTCCATGGCGCGCTCGCGCCCTCGAGTGAGGTCGGAGAACGCGGCGCGGTCACACAGCGTGAGGTGCTCCGCCGCTTCGATGTCGAGCCGGGTGACGACGCTCACGCGGCCTCCCCCTTCACGTCCGTCTTCGCACGCGCTGCTGCGCGCGCGGTCCACGCCCGTTCGGCGTAGCTGAACAGTACCGCGAGTGGCGTCACCGTCACCAGCGAGATGAGACCGAGCAACCAGATGGAGATGTGGTCCGGCGAGTGCGTCAGCCGCCGGATGATCGACATCACCGGCTCGTGCAGCAGATAGAGGGCGAACGACGCTCCCCCGGCGGTGACGGCGAACGCCGACAGCCGTGCCCGGCCCAGGCGCTGCAGCGGGCGCGCGTAGACGACCGCCGCGACGAGTGCGAGACCGGCCCCCCGGTAGAGCCATCGCCCCCCGAGCCCGCTGAAGTACATGCCGAAGATCACGGCGATGGTGCCCGCCACGAGCAGCGCCGCGCCGCGGCGGCTGACGCCCAGGCGCTCACGCACCTCGGGCCACAGCTCGAGCGCGAGGAACGCGCCGCCGAGCACCTCCATGGCGCGCGCGACGATCAACGACTTCTCGCCGTCCCAAGTCATGCTGAGCAGCGGCACGAGATAGCAGGAGGCGATGACGACGACGGCGGTGACTGCCAGCGCTCCCGCGGGGCGGATGCGGCGCATCAGCCACACCATCAGGGGGGCGGCGAGCACCACCTGCCACGCGATCGCCATGTACCACCACGAAGGGAAGACTGCCGCCCACGACGCCTTGCTCACGAAGCCGACCCCGAGCAGGACGAGTGCGGCGTTCCCCGCATCGCGCAGGGGCAGCCAGCCCAGCGCGAACCACAGGGCGATGACCGGGAGGGCGATGGTCCAGAACACGCCGAACAGCCGCCCGATCCGCTGCCACAGATACGGCCGCATCTGCGGCGCCCTGAGCACGAGGAGCCGGCACAGGCCCGCGCCACTGACGACCAGGAAGATCACCACCGCAAGGCCGCCGATCCCGAGCAGGGGCGCCTTGTAGGCGAGCCAGTGCGGCGCCGAGGGCCACACGCCGCCCGGGAAGTACTGGTACCACG
>PKWR01000071.1 GCA_003133285.1 Coriobacteriia bacterium | reverse complement strand
GTTCGCGAGCGTGACGGACTGCTCATGTCGCTGCTGCTTGCCGAGATGATGGCGCAGCGCGGCCGCGGCCTCGGCGAACTGGTCGACGATCTGCTCGCTGTCACCGGTCCTATGGAGTACGGGCGAAACGACCTGCGACTCGACACCGCTGCGAAGGACGCCTTCGTCGCATCGTGGCCGACACTGAACCCGTCCGAGATCGCGGGGCTGCCCGTGCTCGAAACGGTGCGTGTCGACGGGATCAAGTTCCTGTTGCCCGACGATGCGTGGCTCCTGATGCGTGCTTCCGGCACCGAGCCCCTCGTGCGCGTGTATGCGGAAGCGTCGTCGGCCGGGGTGGTCGACGACCTGCTCTCCGCCGGCCGCGCCATGGCCGCCGCCGCGCAGGGTTAGGGCGACAGCGTGCACGTGACGTTCATCAACAAGTACTACTGGCCCCCGCATCTCGGCGGGATCGAGACCTACGTACAGAGCCTCGCCGAAGCGCTCGCGGAGCGCGACGGCTTTCGCGCGAGCGCCATCGTGAGCAACGAGAGCGGCGAGACCGTGCGCGAGGAGGTCGGAGGCGTCGACGTTCTCCGACTTGCCCGCACGTTCGCCGCCGCCTCGACGCCCGTGGCGTTCGGGATGCGGCGTGCGATCCGCGCCGCGGCCCGCGGTCCGGAGCGCACGGACCTGTTCCACATCCAGTTCCCGTACCCGTGGGGTGACTGGGCATGGCAGCGCGCGGGCTGCCCCGGGCCGATGGTGCTGAGCTATCACAGCGATATCGTCCGGCAGCGGTTCCTGGGCGCGCTCTACCGGCCCGTCATGCAGCGCCTTTTGGCGCGCGCTGACCGCATCATCGTCGCGACGCCGCCGATGATCGAGCACAGCCCTTTCCTGGCGCCGCACGCGGACAAGTGCCGGCTCGTGCCGTACGGGATCCGTCCCGAGCGCTACGAGGCGACGCCGGCCCGCTTGGATCAAGCCGCGCGGATCCGTGCTCAACACACGCGTCCCATCGTGCTGTTCGTCGGCCGGCTCATCTACTACAAGGGTGTCGATGTGCTGGTGCGTGCGATGACGGGCTTCGACGCCGACGTCGTGCTCGTCGGCGCGGGGCCGCTCGAGGGTGAGCTTCGCGAGCTCGCGACCTGTCTGGGCGTTGCCGATCGCCTCTCGATCGTGCCGCCGCTCGACGACGAGGCGCTCACGGCCCACTTCCTGGCGGCCGACGTCTTCTGCCTGCCGAGCGTGGCGCGCAGCGAGGCCTTCGGCATCGTTCAGCTCGAGGCGCACATCTGCGGCACGCCGGTCGTGTCGACGAACCTGCCCACCGGAGTGCCGTGGGTGAACCAGCACGGCGAGACGGGCCTCGTCGTACCGCCCGGCGATCCGAGCGCGCTCGCTGGGGCGCTGGCGCGTCTGCTGACCGACGACGCGCTGCGTGCGCGCCTGGGCGCCCGCGCCCGCGAGCGCGTTCTCGAGAGCTTCACGGTGGAGACGATGGTCGCCGCGACGCTCTCGGTCTACGATGAGGTCCTTCACGAGGGGGGCGCGAGGCAGCACTGATGTCGAGAAGCCGGTTCATAGCGCTTTCGGTCGTCTTCGACGCGATAGCCTTCAACGCCGCGGTCATCGCGGCTTTCGAGCTGCGCTTCGCGCTGCACGTGCCGGCGTTCAACCTCGCTCCCTATGCCAGCCTCTGGCCGTACCTCACACTCGCGTTCCTCGCCGCGGCGTACGCCTACGGACTCTACGACCCCGAGCGCGTCGAGGGCCTGTGGCCGGTCGTGCAGGGCTCGGCCGCTGCCTCGACGCTGACGCTGCTGCTCACCTTGGGCGCCCTGCAGTTGGCGGGGAGCGTCTTCGACGCCTTCCCGCGCCTGGTCATCCTGATTGCTTGGCCCCTGCAGTTGCTGCTGCTCGTGGGCTGGCGGGCGCTCTCGACACGCGTGACGCCGATCCGTTGGCCCGAGCAGCGCGTGCTGGTCGTGGGCACCGGTGCGCTCGCGGTCGAACTCGCCGACGAGCTCCAGCGCCGGGCGAAGTGGGGCTACCGTGTGGTCGGGCTCGTGGCGCGTGACGAGGACGGCGTGAGCGTGGCCGCGCCGCTCGAAGGCTCGCTTCCGGTCCTCGGGAGCGTGCACTCGCTCAGCGAACTCGTGCGGGACCAGGCCGTCGACCGCGTGATCGTCGCCTCGCCTGTGGCGCTGCGCGAGCTTGTCGAGGACATCACGCTCTCCGGCGGAGCCGGCGTGCGCGTCGACGTCGTGCCGGAGCTCTACGAGATCTTCATCGGCGAGGTCGACAGCATCGTGGGGGACATCCCGCTGATGGAGATCACCAGCCGCTCGCCGCAGTGGTACGTGACCGTGAAACGGCTGCTCGATGTCGCCGGTGCGCTCGTGCTGCTCGCCGTGCTGAGTCCGGTACTGCTCCTGGCGGCGCTCGCGGTCCTTGTGACCATGGGGACCCCGGTCCTGTTCGGGCAGGAGCGGCTGGGTCGCGACATGAAGCCGTTCCGTGTCCTCAAGTTCCGCACGATGGTGCGGGACGCCGAGGCCTCCAGCGGTCCGGTGCTCGCCGAGGACGAGGACCCGCGCATCACTCCCGTCGGGCGCTTCCTTCGCCGGTATCGCATCGACGAACTGCCGCAACTGCTCAATATCCTCGGCGGGGAGATGAGCTTCATCGGTCCCCGCCCGGAACGGGCGTTCTTCATCGAGCAGTACGTGCGCGACATCCCCGGGTATCGCGAGCGCTTCCGGATCAAGCCGGGAGCCACCGGGCTCGCGCAGGTCAGCGGAGGCTACGCCACCACTCCCGACCGTAAGCTAAAGTACGACCTGATCTACATGTANNCTCACCGGCCACGGCGCCCGCTAAGAAGGAGACTCCCGTGGCAAAAGCGTCGTCCAAGGCCAAGTCGTCGAAGGGGTCGGGGAAGCCGCAGTACAAGCCGGCGCCTCCCGTGGTCAAGCCGTCCGTCTCGCCGACGGCGGGCATGACGACATGGGACCTGATCGCGTGGTACGCGCTGCTGGCCATCGCGCTTCTCGTCCCGATCGCGATGAGCAACGCGAACTGGTTGTCCAACCCGGCCTCGCCGAACGTCTTCTCCTACCCGCTGACCTACGACCAGTTCGACATCGTGAAGGTCTTCGTGATGCGGGCGTTCGCGATCGGCGGCCTGCTCGCCTGGGCGTTCCAGTACTTCTTCAAGGGCGGCACGCTCCGCCGGACGAAGCTCGACTGGCTCATCGTCGGGTTCCTCGGTTGGGTCCTGGTCACCTCCTTCACCTCGATCAGCATCGCCACCGCGTTGCTGGGCAAGTACCGCCGCTTCGAGGGCTTCTTGTCCTTCCTCACGTACGCCGTCGTCTACTTCCTGACCGTACAGCTCGCGGACCGGCCCAGTCGCATCCGCGCCATAGCGCGGGTGCTGCTGATCTCCGGCGCGATCGTCGCCCTCTACGGGGTTCTGCAGTACGTGGGCCTGGACCCGGTGAGCTGGGGCTCCAAGCTCCCGTTCGAAGCCAACCGGGCGTTCTCAACGTTCGGCAACCCTGACCTGCTCGGCGGGTTCCTGATCTTCCCGCTCACCATCTCCATGACGATGGCGCTCTCCGAGAAGGTCACGGGGTGGCGGATCTTCTACTGGACCGTGTTCGTCGTGACCGTCGCTGCGTGGATCGTGGCGTTCGTGCGCGGTGCGTGGATCGGTGGCGCCGTCGGCATCATCATCGTGGTCATCGCGGCGGTGCTCGCGCGTCCGAAGCTCAACGCGGTCGACTGGAGCTTCGCCGGGATCACCGGCGTCGCGGCGGCGGGGATCGTCGCGCGGTCGCTGGCCAACACCAACGAGGTCCTGAACGCCGGGGTGCGGCTCGCGTCGATCTTCAAGTTCGGCGAGGGCAGCGCCCTCACCCGCTTCGAGATATGGGATGCGGCGATCGGCGCCATCAAGGCGCGCCCGATCCTCGGATTCGGGGCGGACACCTTCCGGCTCGTGTTCCCGAAGTACAAGCCGCTCGCCTACGTGAAGGACGCGGGGTACCTGTCGGTCGCCGACAACGTGCACGACTACCCGCTGCAGTTGATGGCGGGCATCGGCATCATCGGCTTCCTGCTGCTCTACGGCATCTTCGGATGGGCGCTGTGGCTGGGCGCGCCGAACGCCTTCGCGCGCGGCAAGGGCACCGAGCGCCTCGTGGTCGCCGGTTTCTGGGCGGCGGCGGTCGGCTACATCACGCACCTGATGACCGGCCTGTCGGTCACGGGCTCGACCGTGTTCCTCTGGATGGCGCTCGCGATCATCGTCGCGCCGACCGCCACCACGCACGAACACCCGGTGCGGAAATGGGGCCCGGTCGTCGGCTTGGCTCTGTCGTTGGTCCTGATGGCGGCCTGGGTCGGCAACGTGACCTTCGTGGTCGCGGACAACTACTTCCTGCGCGGCCAGTTCCCGGCAGCGGGGGAGGACGCGGCGACGCTGCTCAAGACGGCGATCGCCCTCGACCCCTACAACGACATGTACCGGTCCGCGCTGGGGCAGGCGTACCAGAACCAGATGCAGGACTGGCTCACCCAGGCCTCACAGCAGCAGAGCGCGGGCACCGACCCCTCGACGTCGATCGTGATGGCCAAGCAGTCGCTGCAGCAGGCGGTCGACGCCTACGAGCAGACCATCGCGATCGTGCCGACGGAGTACGACAACTACCTGTTCCTCTCCGGCATCTACAACTACGCGGGCACGCGTCTCGACCCGGCCTACTTCAACGATGCGATCAAGGCGGCCGACCGCGGCATCGCGGCCGAGCCGTTCGGACCGGGTGTGCGCATGCAGAAGGCGCTCGCTCAGGCGAGCGTGGGCGACGCGGCGGCCGCAGCCAAGACGCTCGACGCCGCCGTGAACATGGACCCGAACTTCGTCGAGATCCACGTGCTCTACGCACAGGTGCTCACCGAGGCCGGTCGCCTGCAGGACGCGCTCGCGGTCTACAAGACCCTGGAGTCGGGCGAGACCACGACGTACGCCTCGGCGATCCAGTCGCTCGAGGCGTCCATCGCGGCGGGCGCCGGCACGACCACGCCCTGAGGAACCGACGCCCGCGGGGGAGACACCCGTTCATGGACCACGTGCCCGACCAGACGATCAACCGGCTGCCCATCTACCTGCGCTGCCTCAACCAGGCGCGGACGGTGGGGATAGCCGTCGTCAACTCGCTGCAGCTGGCGCAGATGGCGGGTACCAACGCGGCACAGGTCCGCAAGGACCTCAGCTACCTGGGCGAGCTCGGGACGCGCGGCATCGGCTACGACGTCGAGGCGCTCATCCACCACATCGCCGACGTCCTGGGGCTCACCGAGAAGCGCCGCGTCGCCATCGTCGGCTACGGCCGGCTCGGCGGTGCGCTCCACGGCTACCGCGGGCTCGCCGACCGGGGCTTCGACATCGTCGCGGTCTTCGACGACGACCCCGCGAAGATCGGCACCAAGGCGGGCGAGCTCACGGTCGCCTCCATGGACACGCTCGAGCGCGACCTGCGCGACCTCGACGTGGAGATCGTCATCCTCACCACTCCCACCTACGTCGCGCAGGAGGTCGCCGAGCGGATCGCGGCCGCCGGCGTGCGCGCGATCATGAACTTCACCTACGCGCTCCTCGACCTCCCCGAGGGGGTCAAGGTGCGGCCCGTCGACCTCTCCGTCGAGCTGCAGGTGCTCTCGTTCTACCTGGCCCGAAGCTCGTAGCGGCGGTCTCCGGCAGCGCCCCGCGACCCCTCCCTTCACCGCTCAGGTGCCGTGCGGCCGATGCTATACTCCGTGCTCAAGCCCCTCGTCCGAGTTGCGCCGTCCACGGCGCGTCGCCCGGAAAGGAAACGGATGTCCCGGATCGACCTGGTCCTCCTGCACGCGCCCTCCGTCTACGACTTCCGCGAGCGTTCCATCATGTCCGGCCCCGTCTCCGACATGGTGCCCTCCACGCCCGCCTTCGAGATGTACCCCCTCGGCTTCACGACGATGGCCGAGTACCTCGAGCGCCACGGCTACAAGGCGCGCATCGTCAACCTCGCGGTACTGATGCTCAACCGCCCCGGCTTCGACGTCGACAAGGCCATCCGCGAGATGGACCCGGTCGCCTTCGGCATCGACCTGCACTGGATGCCGCACGCTCACGGCTCGGTCGAGATCGCGAAGATCTGCAAGAAGTACCACCCCGACACGCCGGTCATCTTCGGAGGCCTGACCTCGAGCATCTTCCACGAGGAGCTGGCGTCCTACGGCTGCATCGACTACGTGCTGCGCGGCGACTCGACCGAGGAGCCGCTGCGCCGGCTGATGGCCGCGATCCGCGGACACGGTGCGGTCGCCGACATCCCCAACCTGACCTGGCGCGGCCCCGACGGTTCGATCAACGTGAACGAGCTCTCCTGGGTGCCTGCGACCATGGACGACATCTCGCTCGACTACTCGTTCGCGATGCGGAACGTCATCCGCTACCGCGACATGATGGGTGCGGTGCCGTTCAAGGACTGGCTCAACTACCCCGTCTGCGCGAGCCTGACCTGCCGCGGCTGCACGCACGACTGCGCCACGTGCGGCGGCAGCGCGACCGCGTTCCGCAACCACTTCGGGCGCGACCGCGTGGCTTTCCGCGACCCGGAGCTGCTCGTGCGCGACATCACGCACATCCAGAAGTACATCCCGGGGCCGATCTTCGTCCTCAACGACTTCCTGCAGGCGGGCCCGGACTACATCGAGACCTTCGTGAAGGGCCTCGGCAAGATCGGTCTGCGCAACCCGATCGGCTTCGAGTTCTTCCGCCCGCCGGCTGAGGACTTCTACGCCTTCCTCGACGAGCACCTGCCCGACTACTCGGTGGAGATCTCCGTCGAGAGCCACGACGACGCGGTGCGTGCGGCGTTCGGTAAGAGCCACTACACGACCGAGCAGGTCGAGGAGTCGATCCGGGCCGCGCTGCGGCACGGCTGCAAGCGGTTCGACCTCTACTTCATGACGGGCATCCCCACGCAGACGGCCGCCAGCGTCCTGGAGACCGGCGACTACGTGAAGGGCCTCTACGAGCGCACGGGCAGCGACCCGCGCCTGCTGCCCTTCATCTCGCCCATGGCGCCCTTCCTGGATCCCGGCTCGCGCGTCTTCGACGACCCCGACAAGTTCGGGTACACGCTCAAGGCCCATACGCTTGAGGAGCACCGCCAACTGCTGCTGGAGCCGTCGTGGCGCTACATCATGAACTACGAGAGCGACGCCATGACCCCGCAGGAGCTCGTGGATTCGACCTATCAGGCGGCCATCGACGTCAACCGCGTCAAGGTCGGGGTCGGAGCGGTCGACGCGCAGGTCGCGGCGACGACCGAGGCGCGCATCGGCGAAGCCAGGGTCGCGATGGCGCGCATCGACGCGATCGTCGCGGGCGACCCCGCGAAGCGCGAGGCGGACCTCGCGGAGTTCCGGCACGAGGTCGACCGGCTCAACGAGTCCACCGTGTGCGAGAAGAGCGAGCTCGAGTGGCCGCGCCAGGCGCGCCCCTACCACGTCTTCAACGTCATCAAGCTGTGGTTCGCCGAGAACTGGGGCGTCGTGACCGGCCACCACCGCGGACTCGGGCCCGTGCAGGACCCGATCGCCGTGAAGCCCGGCACCGAGAAGCTGGGAGCCTGAACCCTCATGACCCCTCCGCGAGACGCCGCCG